>CAYOYT010000184.1:0-5654 GCA_964408245.1 uncultured Dongia sp.
CCTCACCCCAACCCCTCTCCCGCGCGGGAGAGGGCCGGGGTGAGGGGGGCCAACCGATGAAGCCCTTCGTCATCGCCCTCGATGGACCGGCAGCGGCAGGCAAGGGCACGCTCGCCAAGCGCCTGGCTCAGCATTACAGCCTCGCTTATCTCGATACCGGGTCGCTTTACCGGGCTGTTGGGCTCGCTGTGCTTCGGGCGGGCAAGGACCCAACCGATGCCGACGCGGCGACAGAGGCGGCAAAAACCCTCTCCGCCGCTTTGCTGGCTGACCCCGAATTGCGCTCTGCCAAGGCCGGCGATGCCTCCTCGAAAGTCGCCGCCATCCCCGGTGTTCGCGCGGCCCTCTTCGATTGGCAGCGTCAGTTCGCCGCCGCGCCACAACCTGATGTGGCTGGCGGGATTTGTTCAGGGTCTGTTCTGGATGGGCGTGACATTGGCACGGTTATCTGTCCCGAGGCCGAGGTCAAGATCTTCATTACGGCCAGTGCTGAGGCGAGAGCCCATCGGCGCCTCAAGGAGTTGCAAGCCCGGGGTGAAGAAGCTATATACGCCCGGGTTTTAGAGGATATCAGGGCCCGCGACGCCCGCGATGCAGCGCGCGCCGATGCCCCGATGAAGCCGGCCGATGATGCCGTCCACCTCGATACCTCGGATCTCGATATCGATCAGGTCTTTGCGAAAGCCAAGGCGATCGTGGAGGAACGACTCAAGCGTTGATGCTTTGGGGCGTCATTCCTCGAGTTTCGTTTTTTGAACACTGCGTACCCAGACCGCCGGAGCCAACCGGCTGGCCAGATAAATGATGACGAAAGGAACTTATTTCTTATGGCTAAATCTGCTGCTGCCCGCGTTGCCACTCACGACATTCCCGCTGCTAAGGAAAACTTCGCAGCGCTTCTCGAAGAAACTCTCGGCTCGGCCCAGGGCCTCGAAGGTTCGGTGCTATCCGGAACCATCGTTGCCATCGATGGCGAATTTGCCCTGGTCGATGTCGGTCTGAAGTCCGAGGGCCGGGTGCCCTTGCGGGAATTTAGTGGTCCGTCGGGCAAAGCTGAAATAAAGCCCGGCGATATCGTTGAAGTTTATCTCGAGCGCATGGAAGACAAGAACGGCGAAGCGATGCTTAGCCGTGAGAAGGCCAAGCGCGAAGAATCCTGGACCGCTCTCGAGAAGCAGTTCAAGGACAATCAGCGCGTCACTGGCGTGATCTTCGGTCGCGTCAAGGGTGGTTTCACCGTCGATCTCTCCGGCGCCGTGGCTTTCTTGCCGGGCAGCCAGGTCGATATTCGCCCGGTGCGCGATGTTGGCCCGCTTATGGGCACACCACAGCCGTTCCAGATCCTCAAGATGGATCGCGCACGCGGCAATATCGTCGTCTCGCGCCGCGCCGTGCTCGAAGAGAGTCGTGCCGAAGCCCGCACCGAATTGGTTGCTAACCTGAAGGAAGGCCAAATTCTGCAGGGCGTCGTCAAGAACATCACCGATTACGGTGCGTTCGTTGACCTCGGCGGCGTCGATGGCTTGCTGCACGTCACCGACATCGCGTGGCGCCGCATCAACCATCCTTCCGAAGCGCTTCATATCGGCCAGAACGTCAATGTCCAGGTTGTCCGCTTCAACTCGGAAACCCAGCGCATCAGCCTTGGCATGAAGCAGCTTGAATCCGATCCGTGGGAAGGTGTTGCCGCTAAGTATCCGGTCGGTGCGAAGCTGAAGGGCCGCGTCACCAACATCACCGATTACGGTGCGTTCGTTGAACTTGAGCCGGGCATCGAAGGCCTGGTCCACGTCTCCGAAATGAGCTGGACCAAGAAGAACGTGCATCCGGGCAAGATCGTCTCGACCAGCCAGGAAGTCGAAGTCATCGTGCTCGAAGTGGATCCCACGAAGCGCCGCATCAGCCTCGGCCTGAAGCAATGCATGGACAATCCCTGGTCGTCCTTTGTCGACAAGCATCCGGCGGGCACCGAGCTCGAAGGCGAGATCAAGAACATCACCGAGTTCGGTCTGTTCGTCGGTCTCCCCGGCGAGATCGACGGCATGGTTCATCTGTCGGACCTCGATTGGGATCGTGCTGGCGAAGAAGCCGTGCAGGATTACAAGAAGGGTCAGATCGTTAAGGTGAAGCTCCTCGACGTTGACGTTGAGAAGGAGCGCATCAGCCTCGGTATCAAGCAGCTTAAGAAAGACACCTTTGCTGAATCGGCCGGCACTTTGAAGAAGGGCGAAGTCGTCACCTGCACCGTCACGGCGGTGACCGAGGGCGGCCTCGAAGTCACCGTCGGTGATGGCATGCCCGGCTTCATCAAGAAAACGGATCTGTCGCGCGAACGTGCCGAGCAGCGCCCAGATCGCTTTGCGGTCGGTGAGAAGGTCGATGCGAAGATCGCGCAGATCGATGCCAAGACTCGCAAGCTCACGCTCTCGATCAAAGCCCGCGAAGCCGAAGAGGACAAGCAGGCCATGGCCGAATTCGGTTCGTCCGATTCGGGTGCCAGCCTGGGCGACATCCTCGGGGCGGCCCTGAACAAGGCCAAAAAGAAGAAGGGCGACGACGAGTAACAAGATTTTAGAGTAATTTTGTTGCGCTTTTGATGCTTTAAACACGTTCAACGGATCAAGACGGGCCAGAAAGGGCGACCTTTCTGGCCCGTTGCCGTTTCAACTTGGTCTTTCGGCGAAAAAACATAGAGATATGAGCGGCTTATCCTTGACGAGGCTGATTTTTCCCGGCACGCTTCGCGCACAATATGAGCAGGGGATGCGCTCAGGGGCTTGGATGGACATGAAAAATGCCTGTCTGGGAAAAGGGGCGGATGGGGACTTTAAGCATGACCAAATCGGAATTGATTCTGCGCATTGGCGAACTCAATCCGCATCTCTATCACCGGGATGTGGAGCGGATCGTGACAGCGATCTTCGAGGAGATCACCAACGCGCTGGCGCGGTCGGATCGCGTTGAATTACGTGGCTTTGGCGCCTTCTCTGTGAAGCAGCGCGATGCTCGTAAGGGACGCAACCCGCGCACCGGCGAAACTGTGGCGGTTGATGAAAAGGTGGTGCCTTTCTTCAAGACTGGTAAGGAGTTGCGCGACCGGCTGAATAGCCGCGCCGATGCAGCGCCCAAGCCGACTGAAGGCCCCAGCGTTCAATCGGCTCAGCCAACGAAGGAACCGGGCAGTCACTGACCCTTGCCCGTTTCTGGATTTTCGGGGCCTGGATTTTCAGGACCTGGATTTTCCGGCAATTCGAGTGCTCGCTGAACTGACTATTTCCGCTGCTTCTCGAGGACCGGAACGCCTATGAACCGCTTCGCCTGGATCGTCACCGTCCCGATCGCCCTCATGGTGATCCTGTTCGCCTTGATGAATCGTCAGTCAGTGGCCCTGAGCTTGTGGCCATTCCCTTGGGATATCACCGCGCCCCTTTTTCTCTTCACGTTGGGGGCTGTTGTCTTCGGGTTCTTTTTCGGCGCATTGACGGCTTGGCTCTCAGGCGGCACGACGCGGCAAAAGCTGCGGGCAGCCAATCGCAAGCTGGCTGAGACGCGTGACGAACTTACCGTGTTGAAGCGTCAGCAATCACCCAAGGATTCGCCCGCCATCATTCATCGCTCGCCGACGGCGCTGCCGCCAGCGGCCTAAGATCTATCCGCGACTCTCTTCAGTCGACACCACAAGACAATGAAGAGCATTGTCAGAATGACGCTGCCGAGGGACGGCAGCGGCAGAAGGGCTGCGAGCGGCAACAGCCAGGCTAACGCGAAGATACTGCGCTCGGCGAAATTCCACGGACTGCATTGCGCCGCTAAGAGAATGGCAATGCCGGCGATGACGAGATCGTAGGTCAGCACATAAGGTGAGATGAGCAATGTCGCGACCAATGCCATCGCGACCTTCAATTCAAGCCGCGCCTTCCGGCGGAATCCCCAGATCGCCGCCCCGGCGATTGCGGTGGCCATCACGCCTTGCAAGGTCCAAGCAAGAGACAGATCGGCCCCAAGGAGCCGCGCGTTCATGAAATAGGTCGGTGCCATTTGCTGAAAGAAACCTTTGCCATATTGCAGAAAGTGCAAATGCTGCGGCACGCCGTCGGCAAGATAGAGCCACCATCCCGCGATGCCGGTAAAAAGCAGACTGCCGAGGATCATCGCAATCACCATGGCAGCCGCCACAACGAAACTCCGCCAGTAACCGCCGGCGATCAGCAGGCATGGAAGGAGCAGCCCCAGCTGCGGTTTGTAGCTAAGCAACCCAATCAGAATGCCGGCGGCGATCGGCCGCTTGTCGAGCAGCAGTAGACCGCCGCCCAGAAGTACCGCTGAGAGAAAGCCATTCTGTCCCGAGCAAATATTGACAATGGCGGCTGGCGACAACAGCAGGCCTACGGTGCTGACCCACCTGATATCAACACGGCGCAACGTTGTGGCGATGCCGGCGAAAGTGAGGCCCAACCAGCACAGCAGCGCAGGCGCGAAAGGCAGCAAGCCCAGCGGCCACAGCACAAGGATCGCATTCGGTGGATAGGGAAAGGGCATGAAGGCCAAAGCCTCACCCATCACACGATCGAGGGCCGTCTGAAACAGCGCTGGATCGAAGAGCGTCGCCGCCTCACCGCGCCAAAGCAGAACCGCAGCACTCCAGAAGATCGCGAAATCGCGGCCCAATGGCTGACCGCGTGACAATGCGCCGTTCCAGAATTCCCAGCTATCGATCGCGGCGTAAGTCAATGCCAGAAGCGGGCTGAGACCCAGCAGTAAGGCTGGATGAAACGGCCAAATATGGCGCGGTTGCGCACTCATGCGGCGATCTTATCTGCTGACCGCATCAGGACAACGCGCCGAAGCAGCACAAGGAAAAGCATTGAGATCAACGCCGGACCGATCGGCAAGTTGGCGGGCAAGGTGAGGGCCGGCAGCGCCCAGACAATGAAGGCAATCGCATACTCCCACCATCTCGGAGCGAAGCTAGAAAAAGCCAGCAAGATCGCGGCGCCGACAATGGTGAGATCATAGGTGAGCGCATAAGGTGAGACCAAGAAGACAGCGACCATGGCCAAGGCGGCCTTCAGACGATGCGGTGCTGGCTGCCGAAAGGTCCAGGCAGCACCCGCACCGGCGAGGAACGTTGCGGCGATTTGCACGGCCCAAGCCAGCGGCAGTGGGAAAGCCAGTAATCGCCCTGCCATAAAATAAGTCGGTGACATGAATTGGAAGCGCCCTGTCCAATGCTGCGCGATCTCCATCTGATAAGGACCGCTCTTGGTGAGATAGAGCAGCCAGGAATCGATACCGAACGCCCAGGCGCTGATAGCCACCAGAATAGCGACCGTGATGCTGGCCGAGACAAAGGCACGCCAATGGCCACCAGCTATCAGCAGGAAAGGCAGAAGCAGACCGAGCTGCGGCTTGTAGCTGAGAAACCCGATGAGGATGCCGGCTAGAATCTGCCGCCGCTCGAGAAACATGAGGCCACCACAGAGCAGGGCTGCCGATAGAAAGCCATTCTGTCCGCTGGCCATGTTGACAGCACTAGCAGGCGACAGGAGCAACGCTAGTGCCATCACCCAATGGCGATCGAGCTGACGCCACACCGTCGCCAGCAGGGCGCCAAAGGTAAGCGCCAACCAGATCGCGAGCGAGATGAGATAGGG
>CAYOYT010000185.1:0-5650 GCA_964408245.1 uncultured Dongia sp.
GCGACGTGTCGGGCGAGGGCGTGCAGCAGGCGCTGCTGAAGATCATGGAAGGCACGGTTGCCAGCGTCCCCCCACAAGGCGGTCGCAAGCACCCGCAGCAGGAATTTCTCCAAGTCGATACAACAAACATCCTGTTCATTTGCGGCGGCGCTTTTGCCGGCCTGGAACGCGTTATCAGCCAGCGCGGACGTACTGGTTCCGCAATCGGCTTCGGTGCCGATGTGCGCGGGCCTGACGAGCGGGGCACCGGCGAGATTCTTAAAGAGGTCGAGCCCGAGGATCTACTGAAGTTCGGCCTCATCCCGGAATTCGTCGGTCGCCTTCCAGTCGTGGCGACACTCGAAGACCTTGATGAATCTGCCCTGATTAAGATTCTGACCGAACCGAAGAATGCGTTGGTGAAGCAATATCAGCGTCTCTTCGAGATGGAAGACGTGCGGCTTGAATTTGCCGAGGATGCTTTGGGAGCAATCGCGCGTCGCGCTATCCAACGCAAGACTGGTGCTCGCGGCCTGAGATCGATCATGGAAAGCATTTTGCTCGAGCCTATGTTCGACCTGCCGGGCCTCGATGGGGTCGAAGCTATTGTGATCAGTCGCGAAGTGGTCGACGGCAAAGCCAAGCCACTTTACATCTACACAGACCGCCGCAGCGATGCGACTGCCGGCGCGTAAGACGCGCCATCGTTGACACACAGAAGGCCGGGCAATCGTCCTGCCATTTTGTTTGTGGTTAAATCTTCCGTGCTTTGAGTGAAAAGCTGAGGGGCAAGTTGCTGTGATCGTCCGGCAGTCGGAACATTAGGTCTTTGCCCTCAGTCATCATTTCCCACAAACGCCAGGCCAAACTGTCATGCTCCTTGAAATAGGTGAGGGTAAGTCCTGCCTCAAATAGCGCTGTGATGATTTCGCCGATGCCATGAAAGAATTCGTGGGTCAGCGTGTTGGCGAGCTTGGTGTCTTCACCGCTATAGGTCGTGTCTGACTCAAAGACCAAGAGCTTGACGTCGTTAAAATAATTATAGGTTGGCTTTAGCGTCGATGGATCGGCATTCGGCTTATCGAGGCAAAGCGCAAACGGATGACCTTCGAGTAAATAGAGTTCGCCGCCAGGTTTCAGCATCTCTGCAACGACCTTTGCCCAGCCTTTAATATCCGGCAGCCAATTAATGGCACCCCAGCTTACATAGACTTGGTCGAATCGTTCGGCGATAAGCTTCGGCGCATCGTAGACATTGCCTTCAACGAAGCACGCGTCAATACTGGCCTGTGCTGCAAAATCGCGAGCGGCAGTGACAGCATTTCGAGAGAAATCGAGACCGGTCACCCGTGCGCTGCGCCGCGCGAGGCATAGCGTATCGAGGCCGAAATGGCATTGCAGGTGAATGAGACTCTTGCCTTTGAGATCGCCGATTTCCGCGCTCTCGATGGGCAGCAGGATATCTTCGCCGGCAAGGAATTCCTTCACGCGGTAGAAAGGCGAGGCGACATGAATTGCCACGACCTCGTTCCAGCGGGCCATGTTGACTGCAAAAGTGTCCTGATTATCAGGGTTCATGGTCATCGTTAGAGCTTTCGTTCGTACATGATCTCGTAGGGTATGAAGCCGGCCTTTTCATAGGCGCCTCGGGCGATTTCATTGGCTGCCAACACGTTGATCCGCAGGCGCGATAGGTCTGGGGCTACTTTTCGGAAATGAGCGGCGAGGGCGTCGATTAAAGCTTGGGCCAATCCGGTACCACGTGCTATCGGCTAAATATAGATATCGCGGACATAGGCAAAGCGCCAAGAATCTTTCGTTTCCATGGGCCATGGTTCCTCGACGATACTGCCAGCGATAAGACCTAAGCGCGCGCCGTTCGCATCTTCCGCGATCAGCATGATGCCCTGATCGTTCTCCAGCGTCTCCCAGAGCATCGAGAGATATTCGGGCGTGTGCGGCTGGCCGGGCAGGCGCGTCAGCGGCAGTCTTGGGTCGTGGATCGCGCGCTCATGCTCCTGCAACGCGACTTGCGCCTGCAGCACCCAGTTATGGTCGTCTGACCGATACGGCCTGAGGGTGAATTGTTGCAATCTAGATACCCCCGGATACATCTATACGATGCGCAATGCTTTATAATGCTTTATATAGTATAATAATTTTCCATAATATATATTATGCGACTAGCTGTTATAGAGAAATGTCAGGCCACGCGCTAAGCTACCCAGAAATTGCAACGCGATCTGCTCCATCGCTTTGTAATATATGGCCATTTCTAAATGCCAGCCAGGCAGTATGACCTCGTCAGGGAGCGGCGATGCCTCGGTCAACGGGTCGCCCGGCTGCACCCGCTCTGCGCCATATGCAATATAAGGACCGCAATCGATCCCCTCCTTATAGGTCGGTCGGCCATTCTGCAGTGGAAACCAACCGCGATAGATGCTGGCGTTACCGGGTTCGAATTTCTGACGCCATAACAGATGTGTTGCTTCCGATGGCAAATCAAAGATGCGCAGCAGGCGCGCAATCGGCACCGGTGATGGTAGCTGATCGAGGATCATGAAACCGCTATCGGTCGCCGCCGATACAATGGCGGCATCGGTAGCGTCACGGGTCGAGCCGGCGGGATGGGAAAGCGGGCGCGCGTCAATGATTGGAATCATGAAAGTTGAGGCTAATCTATCGACCGGACGCCACAAGTACCAAATGTAGTTTTGCTTTTCAAATCAGCTATAGGATTGCCCCCCCCCGCCCTCTGTCGGATTCTTGAAGATGACAACGGCCGCTGCCGAACTCGATAAGCTGCTCGCCATCATGGCGAGACTTCGCGATCCAAAATCAGGCTGCCCCTGGGATCTGGAGCAGAGCTTCCGAACTATCGTTCAGCACACGCTCGAAGAAGCATATGAAGTCGCTGAGGCGATTGAGACCGATGACATGCCCGCCCTTATAGGCGAGCTCGGCGATTTGATGTTCCAGGTCGTATTTTACGCGCAGATGGCCTCCGAAGCTGGTCATTTCACCCTTAGAGACGTTATTGAATCTATTAATAACAAAATGATAGAGCGCCATCCTCATGTATTTTCTAGCGCTGAAATTAAGACCGCCTCGGCTCAGACGGTGGCCTGGGAAAGCCATAAGGCGGCCGAGCGAGCGAAGCTTGCCGCCGCCTCCGGCCGGGAGCCCTCGGCCCTCGACGGCGTGATCACCACCCTCCCCGCTTTGGCGCGAGCAGAGAAGCTGCAGAAGCGCGCAGCGCGGGTTGGCTTTGACTGGCGCAACGCGGCTGAGGTGATGCAGAAGGTCGAAGAAGAATTGGGCGAAATCGGCGCTGAGATCGCGGTCGGTGCTGACCAGACCAGGATTGATGAGGAAGTCGGCGATTTACTCTTTGCCGTTACCAATCTTGCCCGACATCTTAGCGTCGATCCGGAAGGTGCATTGCGACGGGCCAATGCTAAGTTTGAGCGCCGGTTTCGGGGTGTTGAGGCTATCCTGCGGGACGAGGCTCAGTAACCGGCGACTGCTTGTTTAGAGCGTATGGAAGAAGCCTGGAATACGATAAAGAAAAGAGAGAAAATAATTTAAAAACATAATTTTATATAATACTATTAAACTAATATAATAAGGCAAATTGGAGCTAACATGAGCGCCAGCCCTGTAGCGACAGATATCGATTTCGCCCGCGACGGCAAGCTGATGGGCTATCTGCGCCTCCCCTATTCGATACATCGTTCTGCCTATGGCTGGATCCCCTTCCCTGCAGCCTGCATTCGCAATGGTGCCGGCCCTTCGATTTTCCTGTCGGCGGGCGTTCATGGTGACGAGTATGAAGGTCAGATTGCGCTGTCGCGGCTGATCCGTGATCTCAATCCTGCCAATATCAAAGGCCGGATCGTCATTATGCCAATGGCGAACTTTCCCGCGGGCCAGGCGGGCCTGCGCGTCTCGCCGCTCGACGATGTGAACCTCAACCGCGCTTTCCCAGGCGATCCCAACGGAACGCCGACCCAGATCATCGCACATTACATTGAGACCGCCTTGCTACCAGGTACGGATTTACATATCGACGTGCATTCTGGCGGGTCGTCGCTGTTCTATTTGCCCTGTGTGATGCCGGATTGGACCAACAACTGCACGATGTCCAAGGCACGCATCATGGAATTGTGCGGCATCTTCGGAGCGCCCTATCAGATCACCTTCGACGAAGACAAAGAAGGCCGCTACATCTCGGCGGCGGCAACGCGTCTCGGCGTGCCATCAATTGGTACGGAGTTGGGCGGTGGCGGTCGTCTTACCGGGGCTTATGCCGATCTTGCTTATTGGGGCATCCTGCGCATCTTGAAAGAAATGGGGGCGTATATCGGTAGCCTCGATAAGGCTCCGACGCCCTCGAAGACCGAAGTGCTACCGGTCAAAGCCGATCAATATTGCTATGCCATGGAATCAGGTGTGCTCGAGCACATCATCAAACTGGGCGACCGCCTTAAGAGCGGCCAGCAGGTAGCATTGATCCATCACCCAGAAACACCGGGCAAAGAACCGACATCAGTCTTCGCTCGTCAGGGTGGGATGGCGATCTGCTTGCGGTCTATGGGACGAGTCGAGCGCGGCGATTGCATTGGCCATTGGGCCGGTCCCAATGCTTGAGATCGCTCGCTTAGCCAGACATATAAAACGCTGCGCTAGACGCATTCACTTCGACATGCTGGCCCATGATGCGATCGCCAGTTTCTAAGTTCTCGATGGGCAGAGACTGGCAGAGCATTGATCAGCGAAGGCGGTGAGGTGGGATTGGATCGAGAGTTTGCTCCGGTATCGCTATCTTTGCGCCACCGCATAAGCAATGCAGATATCATGGCTTCAATAGCCGTCGCAAAGGCAAGATGTCCCATGGCAGATTCTCCTCTGCATCATATATTTGAATGGATATAGCTCGTGCCGAGGTCAGATTAATTGGCAGGTTTTCCTAACCGCTCCGACCAGGTAGCCGCTGACTTTATGCCGCTTTATTGCAGCCCGCGGTCAGTGGGCAGCTGGCCTCTGGACAGGCGTTGTCGTCGCACAGGCGGCAGGCAGTATTAGATGCGGTCTCATCAGTGACCATGCTTTGCAGCATCTTTTCCATCAGATGCTCAAGATTGCGCCGTTCGTCAAAAGATAAGGCATCGAGGGGCGCGTGCAGGACTTTTTCACGCCCCAACAGCATGGCGCGAACCATGCGTTTCCCTTCCGCCGTTAAGTCAAGTGGTCGGGCGCGGCGATCGGCACCCAGTCGGCGTTCGACACGACCCTCCTCCACCAGGCGATTGATCATGCGCACGGCACCCGGTTGAGAGAGTCGGACTATTTTCGCCAGGCGATCGACTGTGATGCCGGGATTCTGCCCGATGACAATAAGCGCCGCGCAATCGCTGTCGCAGATATCGGTAAGGTCCCCTAGTTCCTGCGTCATCGCATCGCTCATCATGAGCGATAATGCACCGAGGAGATTAGCGGTGCGGGTATCTGCCTTGTTCATAACTGCATAGCCTGACGCGATCGGCTTTGAAGCGATTCAATCGTCAACTCTGCCAATTCTCTTCCGCTCTTTAGGTCCTTGTCTTTCTCAGGATTATAGCAGGCAAGCGATATTCCTATGAGCTGGGGAGAGGCAGCCAAGCCTTTGAAG
>CAYOYT010000186.1:0-5632 GCA_964408245.1 uncultured Dongia sp.
GATCGCCTTCAACGTCGTCGTCTTGCCGGCACCGTTAGCGCCGATGAGGCAGACCAGTTCGCCCTCGCCGACGGCAAAGTCGACGCCCTTCACGGCACGGATGCCGCCGTAGCGAACCTCCAGCCCGGAGACCTCAGGCAACTGGATATCCATCAGAATCAGATCGGGTTTGTGCTGGCGCGCCAGCTTCAGGGCGTCCATTCCATCCTTGGTTTGCAGGATGTTATATCCCTGCGCCTGAATGAGATCATGAAAAAGCTTCATATTCAGCTCATTGTCTTCAACGATCAGGATCGTCTTGGACGCTGCCTTCTTACGCTTTTCTTCGGATGTAAGCTGGTCTGCCATAAAACCTCCAACCGGCCCAGATACCGGCACCCCTATACCGACACGATTATATCGGCATAGAAGTGACTCGACCCTATTCCCGCCGACTTTTCAATGCCATATTAGTAAATGTTCGACAAAAATTCCAAGGTGATCTTTAGGATGACGATACATCCTTGGGAGTATAGCGGTGGCTGGCCTTTGTCGCGAATGCGAAGCATTTTTCCACGTTCCGCCTATCCTGGAGGGTGGTGGGGCAGGATCGCGGGTCCAAAGCGACTCACCCATCCGTTGGCGCTGCCCGATCTGCCGGTCGCCCCGCGTTGTCGTTCATCGGGAACTTGAATATCTGAATATCAGCCATGTCGATTGCGACGCCTTTTACGCCGCGGTCGAGAAAAGGGACCACCCAGAGCTCCGCGATGTGCCATTAATCATCGGTGGTGGCCATCGAGGCGTCGTCTCAACAGCCTGCTACATCGCGCGCCTGAGCGGCGTGCGCTCGGCAATGCCTATGTTCCAGGCCCGAAAGCTGTGCCCGGAAGCGATTATCTTTCCGCCCGACATGCCAAAATATCGGCGAGTTGCAGATGAGATCCGGCGTCTCATGAATTCGCTAACACCGCTTGTAGAACCAGTCTCGATCGATGAGGCATTCCTCGACCTCAGCGGCACCGCCACTCTTCACAAAATGAGCCCCGCCCAATCCCTCAATCGCTTAACGCGTCAGATCGAGGAAACGATTGGTGTCACCGTCTCGGTCGGCCTCAGTCACAATAAGTTTCTGGCAAAGCTAGCTTCCGATCTCGACAAACCTCGAGGGTTTTCGTTGATTGGCATGGCGGAAACGTCGGCATTCCTTGCGCCGCTATCGGTCGGGATGATCTGGGGCGTCGGCAAGGTGATGCGTGAACAACTAGCGCGCGACGGCATCACCATCATGGGACAGGTCCAGCAGATGTCGATGGAAGACCTCGCCCAACGTTATGGCCAGATGGGGATACATATTTGGCATCTGGCGAAAGGCAGTGATCGTCGCCGGGTTGAACCGGATGGTGCTACGAAGAGTATTTCGGCCGAAACGACCTTCGACTTGGATATCGCCGATGCAGAGACCCTTGCCGCGGAGCTATGGCCACTTTGCGAAAAGGTTTCCGACCGGCTTAAATCGGTGGGGCTCGCCGGCCAGGTTGTGCATCTGAAGCTAAAGACTGCCGGGTTTCGCCTCGTCACGCGCCAGGCGCGTCTCTCAGCACCCTCGCAGCTTGCCGAAACGATTTATCGCGCCGGCAAAGCGCTATTGCTGAAGGAAGCAACCGGCGATTGGTACCGCCTGATTGGAATTGGCATGGATGCGTTTATGGGCGCACAAGATGCAGACCCCATCGACCTTGGCGATCCTGACGCTTTGCGGCGGCGAAAGATCGAAGAAGCCATGGACAGCGTCCGGGCCAAGCTCGGCAAAAACGCAATCATCAAGGGTCGCAGCCTGAAACAAACGAAATAGAGGGTCAGCACTTCTCCGGCGCAAGCGGTGTTAGCTCAGCTATATCGGCACGGACTTTGATATCTCCTAAAGGAAAGGTCGAGCTACCCACAACCCCGTTGCTAAAGAGCCGCATACTTTGCTCGTTGTCAGGAACCCCCTCGGCGGAACTACTTATATAAAAGGCCAATGCTACGGGAAATGATCTGACGCCTTTGAGCTCCGGGAACGATTTGCCCGCAGGCTCCCAATCAAGCGCGCCCCGCCCCAGTGCCGCCCCAACCTCGACTTCCGAATTGCCGGTGGATCCATCAAAAAAGTTCGCCAGAATATATGATTCCCCGGTCGCCTCTCCTTTGATTAAGGCTTCAGTATGTTGGACAGGAAAGAGCGTGCCCTTCGGCAAATTGAATTCCCCTTGTTCGGGTAGATCTGCCACGAGCTTTGCTGGGCCCGTAGAACTATCTCGACGCGCTTCGCCGCGGCGGCGCGAACTCTCCTTGCCGTCGGTAAACTCCCGCATAAAATATCGATAGCGCTTACCGTCTTTTGCTTCCCAGCTAACCAGGCTCCAGCCCAACCGATGGATTTCGCCATCTTCTCCGGCCAGCGCGATCTCGGCCTTGAGATCCATCGCCCACCCGTTACAGACATCCTTGATCTCGAACGTCAATAAGCCGTTACCACCGGTAAGTGAGCTGCCTGAACCGAGATCGAGGGAATAAACCACGCGGTGCGGTAGCAAGTCCGCCTGCGTGGGAAAAGCTACGCAAACGCTCAGCGCCCAGACGCTACCGAACCAAGACAATCTTTGTCGGATCGCCAAAATCTTCGCCCTTTCCTGTCGTTTAGAAGGCAGTTGCAGCCGCTCCTGACAAGTATGGCATGTGGCTGGTTTGCATGATAGACGGCTCTAACCGCCGCCTTAACATGTCCACTGGGACGAAAACCGGTAGGCAACAGAGACTGTAGGGGAATGAGATGACCACCCGGCCTAAATTGCTGATCACCCGCCGCCTGCCCGACGATGTGACCAAGCGCCTGTCCGCTTATTATGAGGCTGAACAGAACGCCGACGACCATATCATGTCGGCGGACGAGCTGTTGAGCAAGGCCCAGGGAAAGGATGCCCTGCTCGTGACCCCGGTAGACAAGATCACACCGGAACTCGTCGAAAAGCTACCTGCCTCAATCAAGATGATTGCTACTTTCTCGGTCGGTTACGAGCACATAAATGTGCCGGCTCTGAAAGCAAGGGGCATTAAAGCGTCGAACACCCCCGACGTGCTCACGGATGCCACAGCCGATATCACCCTCCTCCTCCTCCTCGGCGCCGCCCGTCGCGCCTACGAAGGCGAGCGAGCCGTGCGCGAAGGTAGCTGGAAATCCTGGTCGACAGTCTACATGCTGGGCATCCATGCGACCGGCAAGCGGCTGGGCATTTTCGGCATGGGTCGTATCGGCCAAGCAGTCGCCAAGCGTGCCCGCGCCTTCGACATGATAATCCATTACTACAATCGCAGCCGCCTCACCCCAGAGCTCGAGCAGGGCGCCATTTATCACAAGACGGCAGAAGATATGCTGCCGCATTGCGATTTCCTGTCGATCAATGCGCCGGGCGGTCCGGAGACTCATCACTGGCTTAATGCCGAGCGCATTGCGAAGATGCCGAACGGCGCCATAGTGATAAATACCGCACGCGGCGGCCTTGTCGACGATACGGCACTTATCGCGGCATTGAAATCGGGCAAGCTTTTCGCTGCCGGCTTAGATGTGTTTGAGAACGAGCCAAACCTCAATCCCGGCTACCGCGAATTATCTAACGTTTTCCTGCTGCCACATCTCGGTAGTGCAACGATAGAAACGCGCAATGCCATGGGCTTCAAGGCGCTCGACAACCTGGACGCCTTCTTTGCTGGGCGCCCACTTATCGACCCAATTGCCTGACGACGACGCCTCCTTGACAAAAAAACGCCCTGCATATTTCCGCAGGGCGTTTTAATTTTCAGCAGATCGGCTAGACGATCGCAACGGGCATGTTGAAAGCCCGGCCGAGTGCATCAAGTCGCCGTTGGACTGCTTCGCCAAAGAGCGCACCGCCATCTTGCGGTAAATGGAGCTCCAGCCGTTCATTACGCTTTTCGATCGAGGTCAAACTCAGCATATGTTCCGTGCCAGCGCTGAGCGCGTAAGCCAACCGTAGAGCCGTTCCGACGCGCGCCGCGAAATCCCGATCATCTTCCTCAAGCAGCGATGTCAGATTTGCGACATAAGATGCATCTTGAGCGCCGCCGTAACGAGCCGCGATGATGAGCGCCAGAATAATTCGCTCGGGATGTGTGATGCCGGCAACCGGCAACCGCAACACGCGCAGAAAAGCATGCTCGGGGCGATAATCAGGATGCTCTCGCCAAGCTATATCCGACAGTAGGCAGGCTGCCTCACGCAATCGCGCCCGCGCTTTTCCCTCGGAGCGGAACAGCGGCGCAAGCCAATCGTCCAGCAGGTCGCTCACGGATCCGAACCGACCGTCTGCACCGCCCATTTCCGCACAGCCGACAAGTAATGGGTCGCCCTGCTGCGAGCCCGGGTCCAGCGTGCTAAACAGATAGCCTTCGCGTAAACCATAAGCGGAATAGAGAACACATTCTGGCTTCAAGGCTTTGATAAGGCGCTCTAGAACCAGTGCGCCATAAGGCAATGTCTCTAAGCGCCGCCGTGACATGCCGACAATGCTCGCGAGCGACTTCTTTCCAAGGTGAGCCAACATATTAGCTAGTTCTTCACTTTGACGACGCGTCATTCGGTATTCGTGGATGACACGCAGCGGATAATGCGCTTGCTCCATATGAATGCGCGCGAGCGAGCGCCAAGCACCGCCCACAGGATAAAGCGTCTTACCTCTAACAAGAGACAGCCAGTCGAGCTTTTCGAGCTGCCGATCGATTAGTCTCTGAGCCTCATCGATATTGCCATTGGTAGCTTCGATCAACCGCAGCGGTCCCAACGGCAATGTCACCTGCTCACGAATCTGCCCCTGCTCGAGGCGCACAAGTTCCAGACTGCCACCACCGAGATCGCCCATCAGCCCATCGGCATCGGGAATCCCAGAAAGCACACCCATCGCCGACAGTTTGGCCTCATCTTCACCGGTAACGATCTGTACTTTTCGACCGGTTTCTTTTTCGATCTGCTGCGCAAAGCTCTTGCCATCCTTAGCGTCACGCACCGCGGCCGTTGCCAGAAGCTCGATGGAATCAACACCCATGGCCTCAGCCATATTGACGAAGCGGCGTATATTGACGAGCGCTGCCTCTGTCCCGTCGGGGTTGAGCATCCCGTGCCGTTCGAGACCCTTACCAAGTCCTGGCTGAGCTTTCTCATTAAAAACCGGAACCGGGCACCGCGAGCGCTTATCAAAAACAACAAGGCGCAGTGAATTGGAACCAATATCGATAACGGCCACACGCCCAGACTTTGTGGCCCGGGCGGTTGCCGTTGCCTTACGGAGAGATGCTGTCACTTATCTGCTTTCGGCAAATCCAGTTTCGAAATTTTCTTGTGTTTTTTCAGTGCCGACCCGCGACCGGAGAGACTTGGGTTAGTCATAAAATAAGTATGAGCGCTAAATCCGATCGCGCCCTCTGGTGACGAGATTCGGTGATATACGCCTTCTGAATCAAGTTCCCAACTTTGCAGATTGTCCTTCAGATTCGCCATCATGATCTGATCGAGAATCTGCTGATGCACGGTCGGATTTTCGATCGGCACCATGATCTCTAAACGGCGATCCAAGTTGCGCGGCATCCAATCCGCGCT
>CAYOYT010000187.1:0-5620 GCA_964408245.1 uncultured Dongia sp.
GGATCTGCCCGGTCAAATAGAAGACGTAATAGCAGGGGATCGCGGTGAAGGCGTTGGTGACCCAGGTCCACGCGATGGCAAGGATGAGGTTGAAATCCCAGCGTGGCATGCGCCGGGCGATGACCCAGCTCGCCAGCACGAGCGGCGTCTGAATACCCACCGATGGCGTGAAGGCCCAGAATAGTCCGATAAAGGACCCGCGCGCTGCGTGTTCCGGTGAATGGCGGCTGCGCATCAGTGGAATGGCGAAACGATAGCGCAACATCCGGCGCAGGCGCTGGCGGAAGGTTCGGGGTATCCTCTTGCGGCTTGCCGGGACAGGTCTTGCCGCGGCAGAGCTTGCCGCGGCAGAGATTGCTGGGGCAGAGCTTGCTGGGGCAGGGCTTACTTGGGTAGGGCTTGTCGGAATTGGGTGTGTCGAAATCATCGGGTTCTATTTGGGTACCTAGGTTGAGCGGCGCAAGGGCAGCAATGCCGCCGAGAGTCTGTTGCGCAGTAACGCAATCGCCAATATCGGGAAGCTAGTGGGAATCTGGCGCCGCGCGGCCATGCTCTTTAAGTCTTGTCACCAGATTATCCGCCGTTGTTCTGATATGCGCCGCGAGGATGTCGCGCGCCTTTTCCACGTCGCCGGCGCGACACGCATCGACCAGGGCGCGATGCTCGCGATAGCCCCGGCTGCGACCGGCTTGTGACAGCGCTATTTCCAGGCGCAGATAGCGGTCGATATTGTCATGGAGGCGTTTGAGCAGCCGCATCGTCACCGGCCGGTCAGCCGGCAGATACATGGCCTCGTGCAAGCGCCAGTTAAGCTCGCCCCAGCGTTTAGCGCCGTCCGGCCCGGCGCTCTCCTCGATAAGGCGATCAAGCAGCGCGAAATCGGCGGCGGTCAGTCGTTTGATAGCGCGGGTCAGGAGCTGGTCCTCCAGCACCTCGCGCAGTTCGAATAATTCTTCGACTTCTTGCGCGGATAGAGGCGCCACGACTGCACCTTTATGCGCGACCAGGCTCACAAAGCCTTCCGCGGCGAGCTGCGACAACGCCTCACGCAGGGGGATGCGACTCACGCCCAATTCCTTGGCCACATGCTCCTGGCGTATAGGCTCGCCAGCAATGAGCTTACCGCCAAGGATCTGAGCGCGCAGAATCTCGGCCACCTCTTCGGCCATGGTTTTTTTCTGAATAATCGCTTTATTCACGCTGTTTCATGTCGGACCGTCGGCCTATCGCTGCAGTTTGCATATTGTATGCAAGAATAAGGGATGGATGTCCACTGACACACGTCCAGCACAGTCCACGGACGACAAGGGCCGTTCATCTCAAAGCATTGCCATCCTGCAAGGCATGGACGAGATCGTCATAAAGGTCGCCAGCGTCTTCGAGGCCGACCGACAGACGCAGGAGATCGCCCGGCACGGGACTCTGCGGTCCTTCGACGCTGGCGCGGTGCTCGATCAGACTCTCGGTTCCGCCAAGAGACGTCGCGCGTTGCCATAGCCCGACGCGTGCAGCAATTGCTTTCGCTGCATCGGCGTCGGCCTTGATGCGTATCGACAGCATGCCGCCAAAACCGCCTTGCATCTGCCGAACCGCAATCTCATGGCCTGGAAAACCGGGCAGGCCGGGATAGAGCACCGCCGAGATCGCCGGATGGGCGGCAAAGCGGTGCGCAAGATCAAGAGCGGTTGCCGCTTGCTGCCGCACGCGCGGAAAAAGCGAGCGCAGGCCCCGCAACAGCAGCCAGGCTTCGACAGAACCGAGTATCGCCCCCAGCTGATAGCGAACCTGGATGATGCGCTTCCAATGTGCGTCCTCTACCTTCGTAATCAGCGCGCCCGCGCACAGGTCGGAATGGCCGTTGAGATACTTGGTCGCTGAGTGCATGACGAGATCAGCACCAAGCTTCAGTGGTTGGGTGAAAACTGGCGTCGCCACGGTGGAATCGACGGCGAGGCGCGCGCCGGCGCGATGCGCGATGTCGGAAGCGGCGGCGATGTCGGTCACTGACCACAGCGGGTTGCCCGGCGTCTCGACCCAGACAAGCTGCGTCCGCCCCGGACGTATTGCTGCACGCAGAGCATCCAAATCGGTCATGTCGACCAACGTGACGTCGAGGCCCCAGTCGCGCCCATAGGTCATGAGCCAGTTTCGCAGCGACCAATACATCATCGCCGGCGCCACCACATGATCGCCGGGTTTCAGCGCCATGAAGACCGAGGTCGCGGCCGCCATGCCGGACGCTGAAACTGCCGCTGCCACACCGCCTTCAAGCCGAGCTAGCAAGGCCTCGACCTGTTCAAAGGCGGGATTCTGGTCGCGAATGTAATCTCGTTCCTTGGGGTAATCCGGCGCGCGCAGAAAGGTGCTCGACATGTGGATCGGCGAACTGATCGCCTGGGTCGATGGATCGATCCAGCCCAAACCCTGCGCCGTCAAACTCTCCAACCGCCAATCCCGCTTCAGCATCGCCTTCTCCCTCTCAACATTGTCGCAGGAGAGTGCGGGAAAAGTCAGTGCCGGTGCAAGCGGCGCAGTCGCCATCTCCACTTTCATTGCCCCCTCCGCGGTCAACCCCCGGCTTGCCCCGGGGATCCACTGGATCCACTGGTGCAGTTCAGAGGTCCGTTACCCCCAGTAAATAAATGTGAGAGTGACCAATATCGCAAGCCAGAGAGCGAGAGCGGTTCCAAGTAACCAGAGAATCCAGCGAAGCCTGAGCCAAGACGATCGCCAAGACGAATGTTGCAGGACTAAGTCTACCGGATAAGCGGTGCAGTAAAGTAGATTAGCGACTAAGGCGTGTGGGACCAATCCAAGTATAGCATTCAAAGACCAATGACCGCCTTCGAGGAAAGATATGATGGCAACAGCAATGATAAGAACACTGTTGTAAATAAGCCTCCTGCGCTCCCAAAACTTAAGTGCGTCGTCAACAATATGCCGCGTTGTCATCAAATCGTTGCTCACCACTCCGCTCCAGCTTAATCAACAATAAAAAGTTTTGAGCCTATAGCCGTGAAGCTCCGATGTGGTTCAGCACCGTCAGCAACTTGATAGCTCATGCCGGGAGAGAGATAAAATTTTCGACCATCGGCAAGCTCCGTATGCAGCTCACCCTCTAAGCACAGAAGAATATGCCCCCGCTCGCACCAATGGTCGGCCTTATAGTGTGGCGAATACTCGACCATGCGAACGCGAACATCCCCAAAGTTTTGCGTGCGCCACAGCGCAACACCCGTTTCTCCCTTGTGCTCACTGGGCTGTATCGACGCCCAATCGGTAATGCCAAAAGGGATGTTGGACATTTTCATGCAGGTGTTTGTCCTTGATAATTATATTATCGACTAACGGCCAAGCTGTTCCAGATGAGCAAGCCGAATATTGCTAGGTGCCTCAGGCCAATTTCGGCAATTTCAATTTTATTGAGATTTCGACGAGCCGCGAACTGGATGGTGGGACGTGAGACAAGGACCCAAGGAAATCTGATCCAGGATGTATAGCGCCGTCTCTGATGCAGGCACTTAGCTCTTGGTGCAAGCACTAAGCTTCTTCAAAGATTGATGGTGCCCCTGGCCGGACTCGAACCAGCACTTCTTGCGAAACCTGATTTTGAGTCAGGCGCGTCTACCAATTTCGCCACAGAGGCATCTTCTTAGCGGCATTTTCAGCCGTTTCGCGTTCCCCAAGGGGTGCCGCGCGGGCGGCATATTAGCCAAAGCATGCCGCTTGGCAAGCGCTCGGCCGCGCGTTGGCGTTCTCTTACGGTTGTGCCGCCATGTGTCACTTTTTTATCGTCATTCGTCGAGACGCATTTACGATAAATTAACTATTCTTTGAGAAGATTTTGAGACAATCGTCCTTGTCCTATACTGCTGAATTAGAATGACTTACTCGGGATAAGAATGGTTTTTTTGCACGATCAAAGCTGGACGTCGCTGGCAGGCAAAATGTAATATTCGCGCGATCTTGGATTATCGTTGCGAATGGCGGGTGGCGGCAAGTTGCTGAGCACAGCATCACCGTCCGTCGCAGCCCGATGACGTCATAAACACGGACGGCGCAGCGTTGCGCCGGGAGCGCAGAAGGAACGAGGAGTGGCTAGGTTGACCCAAGCAGACGTCACTCGCTTGAGTGCCGACCCAACCCCGGCCCGGCGCGCGGCCACCATGCTGGCGGTCGCCAAGACTTATCAGATGGGAGACTTGTCGCCGGAAGAGCGCGAGATCGCCCATGCTATCATCAACACTGTTCTCCCCGAGGCCGAATTGGATTTCCGTCGTCAGCTTGCCGAAACCTTGAAGAACACGCGCGGCCTCGACCGGGCCATCGCGCGGCGTCTTGCCGAGGATGTGATGGATGTGGCGCGCCCGGTTCTCGCTGAAAGTCTCGCTTTGGCCGATGAAGACCTGGTGGCGGTCATCGAACATCGGTCGATCGAGCATGCACGGGTTGTTGCGACCCGCCTGCATTTGTCGGCCGCAGTGTCGACAGCCCTCATCAAGACCGATGATGAGACCGTTGTGATGCGAGTCGCCGCCAATGAGAACGCGGCAATTCCCGCTCAGGCCTATCACCGCATGCTCGATCGTTTCGCCGAGAATGCGCTCGTGACGGATGCCGTGATCCAGCGCCGGGCGCTGCCCTTGGCTGTTGCTGAGCGCATGACGACACTCGTCAGCGGCCGCATTCTGGAACGCCTCATTAATAAATATAATCTCGAGCCGGCAAGGGTTTCTGCACTCATCGACCATGGACGCGAGAACATCCTTCTGACCTCCTTTGCCCCCGGCCAGCGCGCCGAAGATATGCGCTCGCTCATCGATGCGTTGCACAAAAACGGTCTGCTAAGCTCGACCTTGATCTTACGCGCCTTCTGCCTTGGCAATGTCGCTTTTGTGCTGCCGGCACTGGCGTTGAAGGCTGGCGTGCAGGTCAGTAACGTTCGGGCACTCTTGGGCGATGAGGGGGGCTCTGGTCCGCAGCAGCTGTTCGAGCGTTGCGGCCTCGATCTGGCACATCGCGATCTTTTCCAGCGGCTCACCTTGCTCGGGCGGCATGAGCGCGTGCGCCGTTTTGGCTTTGCGCCGGAAGGTTGGCGCAACAATGTGCTTCCCGTGCTCGACGATGTGATCGGCGATGCCAATTCGGAACAGGCCTTCGAACAACGCATCACCGAAGCGCTCCTCAAGGTTTCGGGCCACAATCATCACGATAATGGTCAGGAAAGGGGCGGTCTGGCCCGTCGCGCCCTAGCTTAAGTCGCACCCTGGCCTAACGGCATCATTTCCTGGAAAGCGGATTTTTGCCTCACCGGAAAATGATCGTCTGGCCGCCGTGATCGTGCCTCAATTCATCGCCATATGTCGGGTCTGGGCTAAAAGATCGCGATTGGATGCCGCGATCTGGTAAAAGGCGGCCATGAGCAACGCTGATTCGCAAAGATCTGAGGGAAGGCTAGGTTCCTGGCGCCGCCGATTGGCGCTTTTCGCTCTCAAATGGGGGTTCGTGGCGACGATCTGGGGCGGCTTCGTGACGCTCATCTTCGTCGCCTGGTGCGCTTACGACTTGCCTGACGTCTCCAAGCTCAACGACATCAAGCGCCGCGCCTCGGTCAGCCTCG
>CAYOYT010000188.1:0-5606 GCA_964408245.1 uncultured Dongia sp.
GTTAATGAGTCGCCAATACGAAGACGTCACAAAGATGTGCGTTTCCGCCAAAAGACAGTCTCAAAGATGGCTGGGGCGTCCTTAACGTTTGTGACAAGAGCGTTGCGCGCCGGCGCAGGGAAGGCGCCCAGGGCGAGCGCCAGTAGTGACACCTTTGCGCCGTTTAAGGTCCCATTTACAAACACAAATTGAATGCCAAGCCTGAGTTCTGTCGGGTTAGCAAATGTAGCGCGGTCGATTACTGTCTTGGGATTGAAGACCGTGACATCGCCGAAAGCCAGTTTGCCGTGATCGATGAGGCCACCATTGCCAACGATGACCGTGCTGCAAATCAGGCTAACTTTGGACAACATCTCCTTTAAGTCGTTTTCTATCAAATCGATGGCGACTTGTCTCATACTGGTCAGGCTTGATATTAGCACTTCTCTTATTGAGTCACGATGAAGTTGGAATTCTCCAGATGAGTACTCTTACAAAGCGGCAGCAGAATATCCGACGCCTCCTCAAGCCGCGGCATGTATGCATCGTCGGCGGTCAGGCTATGGCGGATTCGATTGCTCGCTGCGCGCAGGCCGGCTTTGATGGCGAGATCTGGGTGGTAAACCCTAAATATCAAGAACTCGGTGGGCGCAAATGCTACCCCAGCATTGCAGCTCTGCCCGAGGCGCCGGATGCGACCTTCATTGCGGTGCCGCGTGAGGCGACAATCGAGATCCTCGAGGAGCTCCAAGCGCGAGGCGCCGGCGGCGCCATCTGTTATGCAGCGGGCTTTGCCGAAGTGGGTGGCGAGGGTGTCGCGCTGCAGAAGAAGTTCATTGCAGCGTCCGGCGATCTCGCGGTGGTCGGACCGAATTGTTATGGCATTCTGAATTATCTCAACGGCATCGTTCTGTGGCCTACTGGCCATAACGGTCAGAAGGTCGAGACTGGCTGCGCCATGGTAGCGCAAAGCGGTAATATCGCGCTCAATCTCACTTGCAGCGACCGTTCGGTACCGTTCGCCTATGTTATTACTTCTGGCAACCAAGTCGTGCTAAACGTTGCCGATTTCGTCGATGCCCTAGCGGAGGATCCCAAGGTGACGGCGATCGGCCTTTATATCGAGGCAGTGAGCGATATTCCGGCTTTCTCTCGTGCAGCCGCCAAGGCGCTCGTCAACGGCAAGCCGCTTATTGCGCTGAAGGCTGGAAAATCCGAACTTGGTAGCCAGCTTGCCATGAGCCATACCTCGTCCTTAGCCGGCAGTGACCGTATGTATGACGCGTTGTTCGATCGCCTTGGCGTGATCCGTGTCAACTCAATTCCGGATCTTCTGGAGACGATGAAGCTCATCTCCATTGCCGGCCTACCCCAAGGCAAAAATCTTGCGGTTTTCACCTGTTCAGGCGGCGATGGTTTAATGACGGCAGATCTTGCGGAAGAACTCGACGTGCCGCTTAATCCGCACAATCCGGAGCAGGTTGCGGATCTAAAAACGCAGCTGCCCAATTTCGCAAGTGTCACCAATCCACTCGATTATAACACTTCCTTGTGGAGTCACGAGGATCTACTCACTAAGTGTTTCGGCACGGTGATGCGCGGGGACTATGATGCGGGAATGCTGATCATAGATTATGCAACAGACGGCGAAGCAAGCGAGCATGCTTGCGATGCCTCGGTCAACGCGATCATGTCCGCTTGCGCCAGCCACGGTAAGATGTCGATTGTAACATCGACGCTGCCGGAATTGCTGCCGGCCCGCGTCCGCAACCGCATGGCTAAGCACCACGCGGCGCCGATGCAGGGTCTCCCAGAAGCGATGCGCGCCTTTGCCGCCGCGGCCTATTTTGCGCGTCAACGTCAGGAGCTGAAGGCAACCACCGCCGACGCTCTCATCATGCCGCCGACGCCTGTGTTGAACGGTCCGACGCAGATTATCTCTGAACACTCAGCAAAGTTTGTTTTGGGCAAACATGGCCTCAAGACACCACCAAGTCGCGTCGTGGCGCCAGCGGATGCAGCAAAGGCTGCAGTGGAACTGGGCTTTCCGGTTGTTATCAAGGTAGCAATGCCGGTCATTGCCCATAAGACTGAAGCTGGTGCTGTCGCTGTCAATCTGAAATCAGCAGCCGAGGTCGAAGCGGCGGTCGCGCGCATGCATGAGAGTGTCGGCACTTATAAGCGCGGCGTGAAGATCGAGCAGGTGCTGGTTGAGGCCATGGTGAAGGAGGTTGTGGCTGAGCTCATCATCGGTGTGAAGCGCGACGCACAATTCGGACTAGCCCTCGTTGTTGGTGCCGGGGGAGTTCTGGTGGAAATGGTCGAGGATTCAGCACTGCTGCTACTGCCTACCGATCGCAAAACGGTAGAGAAGGCGATCCACAGCCTGAAGATCGCAAAGTTGCTGCGCGGCTATCGCGGTAAACCCGCTGGCGATATAGAGGCGGTCGTTAACTCTATCATGGCAGTGGCGGCATATGCCGAAGCGCATCGCGGAGATCTCGTCGAGCTCGATGTCAATCCGCTCATGGTTCTGTCAAAAGGTGCGATCGCCGTCGATGCACTCATTATCCAAGCGGATAAAGGATGAGCTCGGCTTCCCGTCGTCTGATCCACATAATCGTAGTGTTGCTGTGCTTGCCATTCGCGGCGGCTGGCGCCTTGCTGCCAGTTAATGAATATACGGCATTCGACAATACGTTAGCAGGCGCCGTTGATTGCGACGGACCCATACGTGTATTAATCTTCGCGGGACCGAATTTGATATTTTACGCCAGTAACGCCGTACTCCTTTTCTTGGTGCGTGCGCAAATGCCGCGCTGGCACATCAGCATGTCCATCTCCTGCCTGATCATAAGCCTGATCGTTCTGCCCAACACTGTTCGTGCTCTCGTGGCGAACCACCAAAACCAGTCTGAACCAATATGCCAGGATGTCAGCAAAGTCGGTTGACGGGGATATGAAAACCAACGCGCGTTCCGGAATCCGCCTGGCTAACAAGACTGAGGCGACCACCGTGCAACTCGGCGAGCCGGCGCGCGAGCGCCAGACCAAGACCAGTGCCGCCATAGCGGCGTGCTCGATGTGATTCCGCCTGCACGAAAGGCTCCAGAACGCGATCGATATCCTTCTCCGGAATGCCTATGCCGGTATCTTCGACCTCAATAACCAGGTCCTGATCTTCGCCGCGATAGGCGCGCAGGGTGATCTTGCCGCTAGCGGGGGTAAACTTTATTGCATTTGATAGCAGATTGACCAGAATCTGGCGGACTAATCGCTGATCGACCAAAATAAAGGGCAGATCGCCCAACATCTCGGTGGCGAAGGAAAGATCTGCGGCGCGAACTCGGTCCTGGATCGAGCGCAGGACCGGCTCAAACAGCATTAGAAGGGATATTTCTTCTTCGTTGAGATGCAGGCGGCCGGACTCAATCTTGGAAAGATCGAGAATATCATTGATCATCGCTAGCAGATGGTTGGCACTCTCCTGAATGTCATCGGCATATTCCATTGCTCGTCTGGGTGATGGCATATTGGGCACCTGCCGCGACAAAAGATCGGCAAAGCCAATGATCGAATTAAGCGGCGTACGTAGCTCATGGCTCATATTGGCGAGGAAATCCGACTTTGCTCTGTTTGCTAGTTCGGCCGCTTCCTTAGCCAGGATTAGTGAATGCTCACGACGAATAAGGTCTGTGATGTCGTAAGCCGCACCGCGGAAACCGGTAAGTGTCCCAGTTGCAGCAGAGAAAGTAGGAACATCACTGAGTAGAAAAAGTCGCGTATCACCAGATTTCGTCAATGCTTCTAGGCGGTGATCACGGAAAGGAGTCATGGCGACCAAGCGTTGCCGCAAAGCGATGGCGCCAGCCTCGCTGTCGGCAAGGCTGCTTATAGAGCGTCCAGCCAACTCCTGCGGTAGGAAACCCAGCACCTTCGTAATGCGATCAGCCCGGCTAATCCATTATGCTTGCCGTTCTTATCGCTTAAAGATACATGATGCGTTTGCAAAGTCTGGGGATATCCGTCGATCGTGACGTGAATGTCGCGCCGGACAACGCGCTCGCTATCTTGCGCTTCACGCAGGAGAATTGCGACCGGTAGCATCTCGATAATACCCTTACGTAGCGCTAGCTTTTCGCTTAAATGCCGGTAAGGAAGATTGTACCAGGAAAGACAACCGTCCTTATCCAAAAAATAGAGCGGCGAGGTGAAGTCGAGCAGCCGTTTCGTGAATATCTGCCTGATTTGATCGGCAGTTGGCTGGCGAGAGGTAGCTAGATCTGTTCTTGCTAGGTGAAGTTTATTTCGTGTCGTCATCTCAGCGAGACTGGTTTTCAAGCCGCCTGATAGATTTCAGGAAGGACGGATTGATCTTCCAGCGCTCCACCACCTTTCGGGCCGTATCCGGTTTCAGGCGATCGAACATCTCCATCGATCGCGACAATTGGTAGGGGTTGTTGGCCAGTTCGGTAGGCCGCGCTCGCTGCAACATTAGAAATAGAGCCGTGAAGTCAGTTCGATTGATGTTGCTGGCGCGGCAGGCAATGACCAAGCCTTCGCCGCCATCTTCGTAGATAAGTTTGCGAGCGATTTGCGAGCGAAGGCCGATCATTTGTGCCAGCATTGCTTCGAAGAGGGCTATCTCGCTGCGGCGCAGGGTCTTCACAAGCATATCGGCCGTTAGTTCAGAACGCTTAGCAAGCTGCTCTGCGAGTGCCAGGGCAGCGTCTTCAGCGAATGCAGTATCAACGCTATCACCATTAGCGACTTCCTCGGCCACCTTAGCGACGGTGAGATCAAGCTCGGCCTTGTCGACCTGATAATTATCGACAATGAATTGGCGCAATGCCGCAGAAACCCAGACATACATTTTCTTAGTAAGATCGACAGGTAGATCTTTTCGTCGTAGAAGTGGTTCTTGGAATTCGTCGACACTCTCTGATTGATGTACTAAATAAGCCATCGTGGCTTCAGCGATCGCCGCGCCATGATTTTCCAGCAGTGTCTTGATGACGTCGACGGAAGTCGTGCCGACTAACGCATCGCTCACCACCGTGCTGACACTGCGGCGCATAGCAATCGCCAGACGGTGGCTCAACGTCCGGTGCCGAACGATCTCGACCAGATCCTCGTCACTCAGCAGGTCACTCCTGAATAGGATCGGCGAAGCAATATCGAACTCGTCATTGGCGAGAAGATTGACGATTTCATGGGGGGCATTCGAAGATTGCGATAGTTTTTCAGCAAGTGCCTTGCGGATCGGGCGAGCGACATCCTGAATGAGCTTCTTCAAGATGTCGTTCATCAGGGTCTTTTCCTGCAGCGTCAGGATACGACCGGAATCATCCATCAGATCGCCAATGGCGGTTACGAGGCTGGATCGACCTTGACTCGATTTGTTACGAGCGAGGTCGAACAGCATGCGAACATCTGTGGCGATCAATTGGCGCCTCGTACTCGTACGATTTGAGCCGTGCAGACCCATGTCAGGAAGTGCATTCGGACTTGCGTTCGATCCGAAAAAGATAGAACTGTGACTCTTACCAGAATGTTAAATTCATCCGAATTCGGCACCACTATTATGTGAGTAACTTTTTATAATATGCATATCGGTGATATATGTT
>CAYOYT010000189.1:0-5569 GCA_964408245.1 uncultured Dongia sp.
GAGTTATCTTCCATCTGATTTAGCGTTATCGTTAGATGGTAGGAATTGAGCAAATAATACCCTTGCATAATAGCCTTTTGCCGAACGTCCCCAGCTTTGAGGAAGTGCGATGTCGGGTGCAATGAAATCTGATGAGCCACCTCAGACGGTGGATTTTCAACGCCTTTTCGAAGCTGCGCCCGATCTTTATATGGTGCTGACGCCTGGCCTGTACATCGCGGCATTGAGCGACGCCTACTGCCGCGCCACCATGATTGATCGGACGATATCGATTGGGCGATATCTCTTCGATGTTTTTCCGGACAATCCGAATGATCCGGGTGCCACCGGTGTCACAAATCTACGCGCATCCATCGCCCGCGCGCTGCAATTTCGCAAGCCAGACATCATGGCGATCCAAAAATACGATGTTCGTCGCGACGGTGCGGTCGATGGCGAATTCGAAACGCGTTACTGGGCACCCGTCAATATTCCGATTTTCAATGCCGCTGGCGAAGTGGGCTGGATTCTACATCGGGCCGAGGACGTGACCGAGCGCATACGTCTTAGAGAGCAGGATCAGGCGAGCCGCAATACAGCGCGCAATCAGCAAGAAATAATCGATCAGTTGCGCAGCACGAAGCGTTTTCTTGATGCGGTGGTGGATAATGTGCCCGGCATGCTGTTCGTGAAATCCTATCCCGATTGTCGTTTCCTCCTGTTCAATCGCGCGGGCGAAGAATTACTCGGTTATTCCAGCAGTACGATGCTGGGTAAGAACGATTTTGATTTCTTCCCCAAAGCGCAGGCCGATCACTTCATCGCTTTTGATCAGCAAGTGCTGCGTTCCGGTACAGTGTCGCAGCCAGTCGAAGAGGTCATTCAGACCCGCTACAAGGGCGAGCGCTTGCTGCGTACCATTAAGGTCCCCGTCCAGGATGAGCATGGGAATCCGCAATATCTGTTGGGATTTTCGGAAGACATCACCGATCAGCGCTCGACCGAGCAGCAATTGCGACAGGCCGTAAAGATGGAAGCGGTTGGCCAGTTGACCGGTGGTATTGCGCATGATTTCAATAATCTTCTGGGCGTGGTCATCGGCAATCTCGACATAGCGATGAGCAATGGCATGCTGTCGCCTGATCTGCGCGAGCTTGCCGAAGGTGCGCTTAATGCCGCGTTGAAAGGCGCTGAACTCACGCGCCGATTGCTTGCCTTTTCGCGCAAACAGCCATTGCAGCCGTCATCCGTCGATCTCAATCGTGGCTTGCCGCAGATCGCCACCATGCTGCGGCGGACGCTTGGCGAAGATATCGTCATCCATCTGCATCCGGGACCGGATTTGTGGCCGGCTCTGGTTGATGCGGCGCAGGTTGATGAGGCCATTCTTAATCTCGCGATCAATGCCCGCGATGCCATGCCCGGTGGTGGCAACCTGACGATCGAAACGCAGAATGCAGAGCTCGATGAGGATTACACGGCACGTAATGCTGAAGTGAAACCAGGCGAGTATGTCCAGCTCTCGGTGAGCGATACGGGCAGCGGCATGTCGTTGGACGTGATTGAGCGTTGCTTTGAGCCCTTCTATACGACAAAGGAAGCGGAGAAGGGTACCGGCCTTGGCCTTAGCATGGTGTATGGTTTCGTGAAGCAATCTGGCGGCCACATCAAGGTTTACAGCGAAGTGGGGCATGGCACCAGCGTGACGCTTTATTTTCCGCGCGCCATGTCGCATCATAAGACGCTGGCAAGAAGCGAGGTGACCGCGCCGATCGCCAAGGGCGAATGCATCCTGATTGTCGAAGACAACAGCGATCTGCGGACCGTTTCCACTCGCCAGCTGTCAGATCTCGGTTACCGCACCCTTGAGGCGAGCGATGGTAAACAAGCGCTAGATGTTCTCGCCGCTCACCCGGAGATAGCACTTTTATTTAGCGATATCGTTATGCCGGGCGGCATAACCGGGATCGAACTGGCGCGCGTGGCGCGCGAGCGCTATCCGCAATTGAAGATATTGCTGACCTCCGGCTATGCGGCACGTGCGACGGCGAACGGCTTCCATGATATTGGCGGCCTGGATTTTCTAATGAAGCCATTCCGTAAGCACGAGCTGGCAAATAAGCTACGTGACTTGATCGAGCAAAAAAACTGATTTACCGTATAAAGAGTATAATGACGTCTTTAAATATCCGTTATTTACGTAATTCGATTAACTTGAACACACAAGGAACTTTTCAGGACCATTCTATCAAGATCGCCTAGTAGGGGGAATCTGCGTTAATACAAGCACTTGATGGCAGAGTCTTAAGACATTACTGTCGTTCCTGGCTTGTGCCGTTTTGTACTGGTCCGAGTCGCATCCGAGTCGCTCCTTGATGTAGCTTGCATTTTTGCCCTCACGGGCTGGGGTTTCGAGAATGAATCAGGATCGCCTGGAATCGCTCGCGCAATTTCATCCCTTCACGCGGCTCAATAAGCTGCTGGAAGGTATCCCCCCGGGGGGTGGCCATACGCCTTTGCTGTTATCGCTTGGCGAACCGCAGTTCCAGCCGCCAGCATTCGCGATCGACGCCATCGCCAACGCAAAAGAGCTTTGGAGCAAATATCCGCCCACGACCGGCAATGCCGAGTTCCGGGTGGCCGCTAAGGCGTGGCTCGTGCGCCGTTACGCGATCGAGCCAGCCTTCATCGACGCCGATCGCATGATCGTGCCTGCTTCCGGCACACGCGAGGCGTTGTTCCATATCGTGCTTTCAGCCGTCGCGGCCGGTTTGCCCAAAGGCAAGGGCAAGGTGTTGATGGCTAATCCCTCTTACCATGCCTATGCCGGTGCTGCTGTGATGGCGGGTGGTGAGCCGACATTCCTGCCGGCAGGTCCTGAAACGGACTTTCTGCCGGACCCAGACGCGGTGTCCGTGGCGCTCCTTAAGGAGACGGCCATGGTGTATCTCTGTTCGCCAGCTAATCCTCAAGGTGCTGTCGCCAATATCGGGTTCTGGCGGCGTTGGATCGCGCTGGCGCGCCGACATGATTTCGTGATCGCCGCGGACGAATGCTATGCTGAAGTCTATACCGGTGTTCCGCCGGCCGGTGCTATTGAGGCGGCTCAGGCCACCGGTTCGTGCGATAACGTGCTCATCTTTCATTCGCTTTCTAAACGCTCAAGTTCTCCCGGCATGCGATCGGGCTTCGTTGTCGGAGATCCGCGATTTATTTCGCGCCAGGCGCAACTCATCAATTATGGCGGCGTTGCGGTTCCGCTGCCGGTTTTGGCTGCCTCAACACTGCTATGGTCGGACGACGCGCATGTGGTAGAAAACCGCGCGTGTTATCAAGCGAATTTCGATCTAGCGCAGATGGCCCTAGGTCCAACTTTCGGTCATGTGAAGCCGGATGGCGGCTTCTTCCTGTGGCTCGATGTGGGCGATGGCGAGAAGGCGGCTGTTGAATTATGGCGGCAGGCGGCCATCAAGGTGGTGCCGGGCGCCTACATGGGACGTGTCGATGCCAATGGTCGTAATCCTGGCGCGCCGTTTATCCGCATTGCTTTGGTTTACGAGCCGTCCCAATTGGCTGGCGCGCTGGAGCGTATAGCGGGGGTCCTGGCAAGCTTGTCAGGTGTTGGGGAACAAAGACGCGTATCGGGTAGGGGACATTAAGTATGGTGGCAAATGGCGCAAGACGCGGCAGCATGACGATGCCATCCGGTCTGGGTTTCGGCGGTATGGGCGGCTTTATTAGTTTTGTGCAGCGGCGATTGTTGGAGGGCCTCGGTATTGTTCTGGTCCTTGCCGGCCTCGTCTATCTGCTGGCTTTGCTGACCGCCAATGGCACCGATCCATCTTTCAACCGCGCTTCTGAAGAAGCAGTCGCGAATGTGTTGGGTGCCCCCGGCGCTGTGTTTGCCGATTTCATGCTGCAAGGTCTGGGCCTTGCGGCCTTGGTGACGCCAGCGGCCTTGTTTGCCTGGGGTGTTGCCTTGTTGCGCGACCATTTTATCGGCCGTGTGTGGTTGAAGCTGCTGCTTCTACCCGTGACGAGTTTGCTGATCGCCACGGCTTTTGCGGCTTTGCCGGGTACCGGTGAATGGCCTTGGATTGCGGGCCTTGGTGGGCTTTCTGGTCACATGATCCTAGTAGGATCAGGCGGTACCGGCGGTCTTGGCGGGCTAGCCTTACAACTGGCCAGCGGGACGGATATTGCATTGGTCAGCCGATTGCTGGCGATGGGTGTCCTGGCTATAGGCCTTACCGCACTCTACTACTGCCTCGGCATCGGCGTGGGTGGCTACGTACGCTTTGGCCGAGGTGTGGCGCGCATGGGACGCAGCATGGGCGAAGTCATTGACCGCGGCCGCTCCGGCCTCGGCGATGGTTTCAAGTTGCGGCTACCTCAATTTGGGCACCGCAGCCACGCTGCGGCGCCACGAGACAGCATCCGCCGAGAGCCGCGTTTGGGAGATGACATCAGCGAACGCGGTCGCGTTGCGATTGAAATCCCCAGCCGTGTCGCGGAACCTCAAGAACGAGAACGCACCGAGAGGCTCGTCGTCACACCCATCGCCAAAAACAAAGACAAAGACAAAGCAAAGCTCGCAAAGCTGAAAGATTCACGCCAGGCAAAGCTCGTGCTCGAGGAAAGCGCTTTCGAATTGCCCCCCGTCGATATCTTATCATTGCCCACGGCCAATTTAGGTGTCCAGCGCATCAATGAGGAAAGCCTGGAAAAGAACGCGCGGCTGCTCGAGACTGTGCTCGATGATTTTGGCGTAAAAGGCGAGATTGTTAAGGTGCGTCCCGGCCCCGTGGTGACGCTCTATGAATTGGAGCCGGCACCGGGCACCAAGACCAGTCGCGTTGTGGGTCTGGCTGACGATGTCGCGCGTTCGATGAGTGCTGTATCCGTTCGTATTGCCGTCGTGCCAGGGCGCAGTGTCATCGGCATTGAGCTTCCGAACCGGGAACGCGAGGTGGTGGCGTTCCGCCAGCTTATCGAAGATGAGAGCTATCAGGGCACCCAAAGTCGCCTGGCGCTGGTTCTGGGTAAAGATATTGGTGGCGCGCCCATCGTGGTCGATCTCGCACGCATGCCGCATCTACTCATCGCCGGCACAACGGGTTCGGGCAAGTCGGTTGCCATTAATACGATGATCTTGTCGCTCCTTTATCGGCTGACGCCGGAGCAGTGCAAATTCATCATGATCGATCCAAAGATGCTGGAGCTTTCGGTCTATGACGGTATTCCGCATCTTTTATCGCCGGTCGTGACCGAACCTAAGAAGGCGATCGTCGCTCTAAAATGGGTCGTGCGCGAAATGGAGAATCGTTACCGCGCCATGTCGCGCCTCGGCGTGCGCAATGTCGAGGGATTCAATCAGCGGCTTGAACAGGCTCGCGCTGCGGGCGAAACACTGACGCGGCGTGTTCAGACCGGTTTCGACCCGGAAAGTGGTCAGCCGATCTATGAGGAAGAGCCATTCGATCTTACGGCCTTGCCTTTTATCGTGGTCGTCGTCGACGAAATGGCTGATCTCATGTTGGTGGCCGGTAAGGAGATCGAGGCCGCGATCCAACGCTTGGCACAAATGGCG
>CAYOYT010000190.1:0-3353 GCA_964408245.1 uncultured Dongia sp.
CGGAAGGCTGGGGTTATCAACGTTACTGGCTGGCCTAGCACCACAATATGCCGGGAATAGCGAGTGCGGCGACGGCTGTTGTGATTGGTCACGTGGCGGCGGCGACCAAGACCATCCGTGTCGGATCTGGTGGAATTATGCTGCCCAACCATGCGCCATTGGTGATCGCCGAACAATTTGGCACATTGGAATCGCTTTTTCCCGGCCGCATTGATCTTGGCCTCGGCCGTGCTCCCGGCACCGACCAACGGACAGCGCGGGCGCTCAGGCGCAATCTCGTTGGCAGTGACGACACGTTCCCACAAGATGTGATGGAGTTGCTGGCTTGGTTCGCCCCGGTGCAAGAAGGACAAACGGTCCGTGCGGTACCCGGGGCTGGACTCGATATCCCGATCTGGCTGTTGGGATCGAGCCTTTTCAGCGCGCAGCTAGCCGCGGAACTGGGCCTGCCTTTCGCCTTCGCGTCACATTTCGCGCCAGATTATCTAATTCGTGCACTGGAGCTCTATCGGGCGTCCTTTAAACCGTCAGAGCGACTGGAGAAGCCTTATGCCATGGCGGGGCTCAATGTCTTTGCCGCGGATGTGGAAGTTGAAGCTAGGCGGCTGTTTACATCGCTGCAGCAACAATTCATCAATCTGCGGCGGGGTACGCCCGGACCGTTGCCACCACCCGTCGACAGCATGGTGGGTTTCTGGTCGCCCGTGGAGCAGCAGATGGTCGAGCATTCTTTGCGGTATGCTATCGTTGGGACCCCGGAGAGCGTGGAGGTGGGTCTCGCCAAGTTCATTGCCGAGACTGGGGTCAATGAAGTGATCGTGGCGGGACAGATCTTTGAGCATGCGGCGCGCCTCCATTCTTTCGAGATTGTCGCGGGGGCGCGGGATCGGCTGGCTGCGTGCAATAAGATGGCGTCAGGGTGCTAGCGGCGCAAGCTGCGGCGGATTATCCTGACAATCGAGGATTCGCCCTCAGGATATCCGTTACATGAGTGATTTCATTTTTCCGCCAGCGTCCGTGCCGAGACTACCTATTAATGGTAGCTCTGCTTTGTTTCCCGTCCATCGTATTTATTGTGTCGGGCGCAACTATGCTGACCACGCTATCGAGATGGGATACGACCCCAGCCGCGAGGCGCCGTTTTTCTTCCAGAAGAATGCCGATTCACTAGTGCTACCGGGGGAAGACCTTCCTTATCCAACCGCAAGTCAGGATGTTCATCATGAGATCGAACTCGTCGTGGTGCTCAAATCGGGCGGCAGTGACATTGCTCTCCACGACGCCTTGCGCCATGTCTTCGGCTATTGTGTTGGCCTCGACATGACGCGGCGCGATCTGCAGGCCGAAGCGAAGATGGCCGGCCGGCCTTGGGAGGTGGGTAAGGCCTTCGAACGTGCCGCCCCTTGTTCGGCGATTTATGTGACGGAGAAGATCGGCCACCCACAGCGGGGTGCGATTTGGCTCAAGGTCAATGGTGCTTCGTGCCAGCAGGGCGATCTCAATCAGATGATTTGGAAGGTGCCGGAGATAATCTCTTATCTGTCCGGTTTCTTCACCTTAACTGCAGGCGACCTAATCTTTTCCGGTACGCCCGCAGGTGTTGGACAAGTTAAACGCGGCGATCGGTTGCAGGGCGGAATCGATGGTGTCGGTATGCTCGAACTTGCTGTGTGTTGAAGGGGTTTTGAGTCGTGAGTGATTATGTTCGTCGCATTCTAGATGCCCGTGTCTACGATATTGCCGAACAGACGCCGCTCGACCCCATGCCGCGTCTCTCGCATCGTCTCAAGTCGCAGGTTCTGCTCAAGCGTGAGGATCTGCAGCCGATCTTCTCTTTCAAGATCCGTGGCGCTTATAATCGTATCTCGCGACTGCCTGCCTCAGCCCGGGCGCAGGGCGTTATTTGTGCCTCTGCCGGCAATCACGCACAAGGTGTCGCTTTGTCAGCGCACAGGCTCGGCATCTTGGCCGTTATCGTCATGCCGGTGACAACACCGCAGATCAAGATTGATGCCGTCCGGCATTGGGGTGGCAAAGTTGTGCTCGAGGGCGATGCCTTCGATGAGGCCTATGCTCATGCAAAATCGCTGGAAGCAGCGCAGGGGCTTACTTTCATTCATCCCTTTGACGATCCAGATGTGATCGCGGGGCAAGGGACGATCGGTGTCGAGATATTGCAACAGCATGCCGATCCGATAGAAGCGGTCTTCGTACCAGTGGGCGGTGGGGGGTTGGCAGCGGGAATTGCCTCTTATGTGAAGTTCCTCCGGCCTGACATCAAGATAATTGGCGTCGAGCCGGTTGATGCGGCCTCTATGAAAGCAGCGATTGCCGCTGGTGAACGCGTGGTGCTGGAACGTGTTGGCCTGTTTGCCGATGGTGTCGCCGTACGCCAGGCAGGCGCTGAGACATATCGGCTTTGCGCCCAGCTTTTGGATGACATCATCCTGGCTGATACCGACGAGATGTGTGCCGCCGTAAAGGATATCTTTGAGGATATGCGCGTCATTGCGGAACCCGCGGGCGCTTTATCGCTCGCCGGGCTTAAGAGCTATGTTGCTGCAAATCCAACGCGCACCGGCGCGCTCATCGCGATTAACAGCGGCGCCAACATGAATTTTGACCGGTTACGTCATGTGGCTGAACGCGCAGAGATCGGGGAGGCGCGGGAGATTCTCCTTGCTGTGACGATCGCGGAGAAGCAAGGCAGCTATCGTCGTTTCGTCGAAGTGCTAGGCAACCGCACCATCACAGAATTCAACTACCGCTATGCGGCCGATAGCGAGGCGCATGTCTTTGTCGGTCTGAAGCTGCGTGGTGCTGAGACCGAGAAGGCGTTGCTTCTGACGCAGTTGCGAGACCTCGGCTATCAAGTACTCGACATCAGCGCAAACGAGGCTGCTAAGTTGCATGTCCGTTACATGGTGGGCGGGCGCTCTCCTGGCCTCAAGGATGAGGTCGTTTTACGCTTCGAATTCCCGGAACGGCCGGGCGCGCTCATGAAATTCCTGAGCGGAGTCGGCACAGAATGGAATATCACGTTGTTTCATTACCGGAATCACGGTGCCGATTACGGGCGGGTGCTCGCCGGCCTGCAGGTACCGGCAGGCGATCGCGCGCGCTTTGCGACACAACTTGCGAGCCTCGGTTATCCTTATGAGGATGAGACGAGCAATCCGGCTTATCGAATGTTCTTGGGCGATTAAGGAGATGAACCTCCGATCTGCGCACGACGATTGGAAAAGCCTAGGCACGATACCGAAGCACTCGGCCCACCTCTCACACGTCGTTCCCAGGCCCTATCGGCGCATGCCGATATGCGTCGGCACGGACCCGGCAGGCTCGTACCGCTG
>CAYOYT010000190.1:3453-5566 GCA_964408245.1 uncultured Dongia sp.
TACCGCTGCCGAGTTACGCGTCGCGGAATATGTCCTCATGCTGCCAAGCCAGGGTTATGCTTTAGCAGTATGTGTGCGTCTTTATTGAGCGGTCTGAGCGATGCTGCTGTCGGACTTAACAACCAGACAGTCAGTCTGCTTCGCTTTTAGCTTTTTACAGGCCGAGTCAGCATCTGCCTTGCTGAGGCCGAACACGCGCGCGCGGTAGATGTCACTATTGCTACGATCGATGACGATGCGCGCGTCAGCGAGAAGGGCGGGGACCGTTTTTGTTGCGCGCTCGGCAGCCTTTTGAGCTGGCTTGAACTTCGAATAGGCACCCACCTGGATACCAAACTGGTTTTTATCACTGCTCCAGACATTGGCCACTGACTGCGAGTCTGGGGATTGCGAATCTGGCGAGGTCACGGTTGGCGCGAGCGAGACGCTGGCCATTGTGGCGATAGCGGTGCCGAGCGAGTCATCTTGTTTTGAGTTGGGCTTGGGAGTCGGCACTAAAGTGCTTGCGACTACCGCGTCGATATCGCGTGATCCCGTATCATTCGCAGCAACGGCGGGTGTAAGTCGCGCAGGCACCCCACTACCGGGAGCTTTCGCAATGAGCATATCCCCGGTGCCACGTTTGATCTTGAAGCCATCCGTGAGTAGGGCAACCATTTTCTTGTCGCGGATAGGCGCGCTGGTGCCGCCGAGAACCACGCCGACGAGGCGGCGACCGTTGCGTTCTGCGGAGGAAACGAGATTGAAGCCTGAAGCTCGAATATAGCCAGTTTTAATACCATCGGCGCCGGCAAATTTCTTCATAACGCGATTGTGGCCGCCATAAGTGTGGCCTCTATAGATGAAGGAATTGCGGCTGAAATACCCATAATATTTTGGATGATCTCGCAAGAGCGCTACGCCAAGTGTGGCTTGATCGCGCGCCGTCGTCCTCTGACCTGGGTTAGGCAAGCCATTAGCATTGCGATAAATCGTTTTGTTCATGCCAAGCTGGCGAGCCTTTGCACTCATCATACGGGCAAAAGCAGTCTCCGTACCGCCGAGGTGCTCGCCAACCGCTGTCGACACGTCGTTAGCGGAGCGGACGACCATCGCTAGAATCGCCGTTTCTATTGTCATCGTGTCGCCGGCGGACACGTTCATATTCGTGGCTGCCTCGCTGGCGGCATTTTGGGAGAAGGTGAGGCGATCGCCAAGCTTGATCGTGCCTTTATCCAGCGCATCGAACAGTAGATAGAGTGTCATCATCTTGGTGAGCGATGCTGGATAAGTCACCGCGTCGGCGTTGGAACCAGACAGCACTTCGCCTGTTTCAGCATCGACGACGATGCTCGAGGCAACAGGTTTAGCGTGAGCAGCGGACGTTAGACCTAGGACGCCAATCAGCGACAGGGCCGCGAGGGCTACGCCAAAATGACGTAAAATGAACAGAATCAACCCCCGCGCGGGCTGGTGCGGTAGAAGCATTGGGCTTTTCCCCCTAGATCGGTGAAAAGATTTAGGCAATTTCGTGTCCGATTCTACGTTAACCGCAGAATCCTGTCTATAGCTTACCGGCGGCTGAAAAGTGGTAAACTCAGACAAGATGCCAACGGAATCAGGTTATTAAAAGATGATCCTCACATTTTCGCGATGCTTGTGGCAAATTCTCCGACTTCATGGCTGGCAGATTGCGTCGGTGTCGTTTGCGGTGATCCTTATTACCGGATGCGCCTACAGATCCAATGCCGAGCTCGGTTCCGGAACCACGATCGACAACCCGATAGAGCGGAAATTTACTTGGTTTAGCTACCTGGACGCTGCCGATATACGCAGTTCCTGTGCCAGCGGAGGGTCAGATCAATATCGATTGGTCTACAACGGCCAGTACTACGACCACTTGCGAACATACGAAATAACGAGGGGACACCTTACCGCCCGGGTGCGCGGCCAGAGCGGCGATCTCATGCAAATGGGCTTCAACAGCTTCGAAGAATTACTTGGTCCGTGGCAGTTCCGTCGCTCTGATAACGATCTTAGTACCGCGGAATGGTCAAGACTGCGAGATTTACTGCACCAATCGGGTTTCGGCAGCGGCACGCAAGCAGGATTACGCCTGCACTCGCAGGACTTC
>CAYOYT010000191.1:0-5520 GCA_964408245.1 uncultured Dongia sp.
CGGCAAGGAGATGCTGCGCATCACCGACCGCCATGAACGCGAAATGCTCTACGGACCGACCAACGAAGAGCAGATCACCGAGATCTTCCGTAACGCCGCCAAAAGTTATCGCGATGTGCCGAAGATGCTCTATCACATCCAATGGAAGTTCCGCGACGAAGTGCGCCCTCGTTTCGGCGTGATGCGCGGCCGCGAATTTCTTATGAAGGACGCCTACAGCTTTGACCTCGACAAAGCCGCGGCGAAGCGCGCTTACAACAAGATGTTTGTTGCCTATCTGCGCACCTTCGCGCGAATGGGTCTCAAGGCCATCCCGATGGCGGCGGATACCGGCCCCATCGGCGGCGACCTCAGCCACGAATTCATCATTCTCGCTGATACCGGCGAAAGCCAGGTCTTCTGCGACAGGAGCTTCGTCGAGCGTGACGTACTGTCGATGGATGTCGACTACGCCGCCGATCTCGAGCCGATCGTCCAGCAATGGACAACGGACTATGCTGCGACGGACGAGAAGCACGACACGGCGACGTTCGGTGCCTTACCTAAGGACCGCCAAGTGGAAGCGCGCGGCATAGAGGTCGGTCATATCTTCTATTTCGGTACTAAATACTCTGAACCGTTGCGCGCGCAGGTACAGACGCCGGAAGGTCAGACGGTTTCGCTTCATATGGGATCCTATGGTATTGGCGTTTCGCGCCTAGTGGGCGGTATCATCGAAGCGAGCCATGACGACAAGGGCATCGTCTGGCCGGAGAGCGTCGCGCCATTCAAGGTTGGCCTCATCAATTTGAAGGCTGGTGACGCCGTCACAACGCCGATGGCTGACAATCTTTATGGCAAGCTCCAAAAGGCTGGCATCGAGGTCTTGTATGACGATCGCGATGTTCGCGCCGGCGAGAAATTCGCGCAGATGGATCTCATCGGCTTGCCCTATCAATTGGTGGTTGGTCCTCGCGGTGCTGCCAAAAGCGAGGTCGAGTTCAAGACCCGTAAGAGCGGTGCGGTCGAAGAAATATCGGCCGAAGCAGCATTGAAGAAGCTCGGCGCATGATCTTTTCCCCTTTTGAGCGCCTGGTGGCGATGCGTTATCTGCGCGCCCGCCGTCAGGAAGGCTTTGTTTCCGTTATCGCGCTCTTCTCACTGCTTGGCATCGGCCTCGGCGTGGCGACCCTCATCGTGGTCATGTCGGTCATGAACGGCTTTCGAGCTGAATTGCTTGACCGCATTCTTGGCTTCAACGCACATCTCTCGATCAGCGCAAATGGCAGCCCAGTCGGCGATTACGACAATGTCACGAACATCCTGCGCGCTCTGCCGAACGTATCGTCGGCAACGCCTATTGTCGAAGGTCAAGTGTTCCTGACCGGAGCTGATGGCGGCACTGGCGCCGTCCTGCGCGGTGTGCGTCTCGAAGACCTTAAGCTCAAAACGCTCATCGCCGACAGTCTCGTGGCTGGCACGCTTGAGGGCTTGCGTGATCGCGATGGCATCATTATCGGTCAGGCCATGGCGCGTAGCTTGCGTGCCGGCATTGGCTCCGAAGTAACTGCGATTTCGCCGGACATTAACATCACAATCGGTGGCGCCATTCCGCGCATGAAGACTTTCAAGGTGGTCGGTATCTTCAATGTTGGCATGTATCAGTATGACAACACCATCGCTTTCGCGAACCTTGAAATGGCACAGATTTATTTCAAGGTGAAGCAAGGGGCGACAAACATCGAGGTGATGGCCAATAACATCGACCAACTGTCGCAGTTGAAAACGGCCATCAGTGATTCGCTCGGCGCCGGCTACCACATCGGCGACTGGCAGGAGGCAAACCACGATTTCTTCACCGCCGTTGAGGTCGAACGCAACGTGATGTTTCTGATCTTGACACTCATCATCGTTGTGGCGGCCTTCAATATCATCAGTGGCCAAATCATGATGGTGAAAGACAAGGCGCGAAATATCGCCATCATGCGCACAATGGGTGCTACTCAAGGCATGATCCTGCGCATCTTCCTGCTCTCGGGCGCCAGCATCGGCATTGTCGGCACTGTCTTCGGCTGTCTGTTGGGCGTGGCCTTCGCTGCCAATATCGAAACAATCCGCCGCGGTCTCGAAAACATCACCGGCACCGATCTCTTCAACGAGACTATCTATTTCTTGTCCAAGCTGCCGGCCATCGTCGACCCAGTCGAAGTTGCGCTGATCTCGGCTATGTCGCTGGTGCTAACCCTATTGGCCTCGATCTATCCCGCCTGGCGCGCCGCTCGCCTCGATCCGGTGGAGGCTCTGCGCTATGAATAATGTTAAAGGACATGCGAGCAACGGCGATATCGTGTTGGAGCTGAAAGGCATCAAGCAAAGCTTCGCGCAAGCCGAAGGGCGCCTTGAAGTCATCCGACGTGCCGATCTTACCTTACGCCGTGGCGAGATGGTGGCGCTGATCGGCCCGTCCGGTTCGGGCAAGTCGACGCTGCTGCATATCACCGGCATGCTGGAAAAGGCCGTCGCTGGCACAATCACGATCGGCAACAAGGTCATAAATGCTTTGGGCGATGATGCCAAGACCGCGACACGGCGCCGGACCATGGGTTTCGTATATCAGCATCACCATCTGCTGCCGGAATTTTCCGCATTGGAGAACGTGATCATCCCTCAGATGATTGCTGGTAAGTCCCGTAAAGAATCGACGCCGCGTGCGGTCGATCTGCTGACGCGTGTCGGTCTAGGAAAGCGCCTCGATCATCGTCCGGGTAAGCTTTCCGGCGGCGAACAGCAGCGGGTGGCCATCGCACGCGCTTTGGCAAATGATCCGCAAATCCTCCTTGCTGACGAGCCAACGGGCAATCTCGACCACCACACATCGGAAGAAGTTTTCAGCATGCTGGGCAAGCTGGTGCATGATTTCGGTGTCGCGGCTCTTATTGCCACGCACAATCTGGAAATCGCGCAACGCATGGATCGGATTTTGACCCTGCGGGACGGCGAGCTGGTCTCGCTCTAGCCGTGGCATAGCCTGATAGTAAGGCTCAGTATAAACTCCTTCTCCCCGCGCCCCTCGGCGGGCGGGGAGAGGGGTGGGGTGAGGGGCCGAAAGCGAAGAGTCTCGAAAACTTCGCCACCTTCCATCCCTCACTGAATCCTACTAGAGTCGAGGGCATCCACTCGTGCCGACTCCAAGAAGTATTACCATGGCGCATGCTGATTTTGTCCATTTGCGTGTTCATTCCGCCTATTCGCTCTCCGAAGGAGCGATCAAGAACAAGCAACTTATCGACCTCTGTAAGCGCAATGCCATGCCAGCCGTCGCGGTCACGGATACCGGCAATCTGTTCGGTGCCATGGAGTTTTCAGGCCTTGCCAAGGATGCGGGCGTCCAGCCTATCATTGGCTGCCAGCTGGGCCTCGCGCGCGACCGTGATCCGCATCAGATGCAGATTCCGGCGCCGGACCAATTGGTGCTGTTGGTTCAGAACGAAACCGGCTACGCCAATCTTACCAAGCTCTCGAGCGATGCCTATCTGAAGAGCGAGCCTGGCACAGCGCCACAAGTGTCCCTGGCCGATCTCGCGCCACATACCGAAGGGCTGATCGCGCTGACGGGTGGACCAAAAGGTCTTATCGGCCGCTTGCTGCTGGAAGGACAGGATGGCGCCGCTGAGCGGGTATGCAAGCGTCTCGCCGAGCTTTTCCCCGGCCGCCTTTACGTCGAGCTCATGCGTCATGGCCTCGAAGATGAGACGCGGATAGAAGAAAGCCTTATCAATCTCGCCTACACTCAAGATCTGCCATTGGTCGCCACCAATGATGTCTATTTCAGTGACGAGGGTATGTATCTGGCGCATGACGCACTTCTCTGCATCGCTGGCGGGACTTACGTCGCCGAAACCAATCGCCGTAAGGTCACGCGCGAGCATCGTTTTAAATCGGGCGCCGAGATGGCGCATCTTTTCGCTGATATCCCCGAGGCGATCCAGAACACGCTCGTCATTGCTCAGCGCTGCGCCTACATGCCGCCAGCCCGTAAACCAATTCTGCCAGCTTTCTCGGACGGGAAGAGCGAAGACGATGTCTTAAAGGAGATGGCGAGGACTGGTCTTGAGGCGCGCCTCAATACCGAAAAGCTCGACGAGGCGTCGCGGAAGCCCTATTGCGACCGTCTGGAGTTCGAGCTCAATGTCATCATCCAAATGGGCTTTGCCGGTTACTTCCTCATCGTTGCCGAGTTTATTCAATGGGCGAAGGCGCAAGAAATTCCGGTCGGACCAGGCCGCGGCTCTGGTGCCGGTTCGGTTGTTGCCTGGGCGCTCACCATTACCGATCTTGATCCTTTGCGCTGGGGTCTTCTCTTTGAGCGTTTCCTGAACCCCGAGCGAATATCGATGCCGGATTTCGACATCGACTTCTGTCAGGATCGGCGCGAAGAAGTGATCCGCCATGTGCAGGAACGTTACGGCCGCGACAAGGTCGGGCAGATCATCACTTTTGGTAAGCTACAAGCGCGCGCTGCCGTGCGCGATGTGGGCCGCGTGTTGCAGATGCCCTATGGCCAGGTCGACCGGCTCTCAAAACTCATCCCCAACAATCCGGCGAACCCGATCACCTTAAAGGAGGCGATTGAGGGAGAGCGGCAATTACGCGACGCGATGGAGGATGACCCCAGCGTCAAGCGCCTGATGGAAGTTGCACAGAAACTCGAAGGTCTCTACCGCCACGCCTCGACTCATGCCGCCGGTGTTGTCATTGGTGATCGACCGCTTGACCAATTGGTGCCGATGTATCGAGACCCGCGCTCGGATATGCCGGTGACGCAGTTTAACATGAAGGACGTCGAAAAAGCGGGGCTGGTGAAATTCGACTTCTTGGGTCTCAAAACGCTTTCTGTTCTGCGCACCGTCGACGCCCTGCTGCGCAAGCGCGGCATCGAGCTCGATATCGATCATTTGCCGTTGGATGACGAGAACACCTTCACCATGCTGAGCAAGGGTGATGCGACCGGCGTGTTCCAGCTGGAAAGCTCAGGCATGCGCGACGTGCTGCGCAAGCTGAAGCCCGACCGTTTCGAGGATATTATCGCTGTCGTGGCGCTCTACCGGCCCGGCCCGATGGATAACATCCCCAAATACATCAATTGTAAACACGGTCGCGAGGCGCCAGATTATCTCCACCCATCGCTCGAAGGCATTCTAAAAGAAACCTTCGGCATTATGATTTATCAAGAACAAGTGATGCAGATCGCTCAGGTGCTGTCGGGGTATAGTCTCGGCAGTGCCGATCTCTTGCGCCGCGCCATGGGCAAAAAGATCAAGGAGGAGATGGAAGCTCAACGTAAGCTGTTTGTTGACGGTGCCGTCGATCGCAAGGTGAAGGCCGACAAGGCGGCTGAGATCTTCGACCAGGTCAACAAGTTCGCCGGTTACGGTTTCAACAAGAGCCACGCCGCTGCCTATGCTTTTGTCTCTTATCAAACAGCCTGGCTCAAAGCGAATTATCCAGTCGAGTTCTTTGCAGCGTCCATGACTTATGACA
>CAYOYT010000192.1:0-2660 GCA_964408245.1 uncultured Dongia sp.
ACCTACGACCCGCTGATTAAGAGTCAGCTGCTCTACCAACTGAGCTATGCGCCCCCGGACCTGATATTATGGTCGGCGCGCGGTATAGCAAACACCCCGCAGCCTGTCGATAGCTAAATCTGACGAAGAGTTACCACCTTGTTGGAAGAGGCTAATTCTCCTCACGGCCACTGCGGCCAACCTTAGCATCGCGGTTGATATAAGCTGACATCATCAGCCCAAAACCCGCCAGCACTGTCATCATTGCTGTACCGCCGTAAGAGATGAGCGGCAAAGGAACGCCCACCACGGGAATAAGCCCCATCACCATGGCGGTATTGATAAAGAAGTAGGTGAACAGATTGAAACTGAGCCCGAAGGCCATCATCTTCCCGAACTGACTGCGACAACGCAACGCGATTACCACGCCGTAGAGCACGAGCAGGGAGTAGAGCATCAGCAGAAAAATACCGCCCACCAATCCCCATTCCTCGGCGAACATAGTGAAAATAAAATCCGTGTGTCGTTCAGGCAAGAAGTCAAGGTGGCTTTGCGTGCCTTGCAGAAAGCCTTTACCCCAGACGCCGCCCGACCCCAGCGCGATCTTCGATTGGATGATGTGATAGCCAGCACCTCGCACATCGGATTCCGGATCCAAGAAGGTCAGGATGCGCGCCTTCTGATAATCGTGCAGCAAGCTGGAGTTCCAGACGAAATAAGCGCCAACCAGGCCGAGGGCGATGATGATCGCGAACTTCCACCACCGCACGCCGGCGGCGAAGAACATAGCACCGCCAACAATCATTAGTGTGCTAGCTGTACCGAGGTCAGGCTGCTTCATAACGAGGCCGGCGGGTGCTACAGCCAACAATGTCGGTGGAATAAGAACCCAGGGTTTGCCCACCGCCTCCCAGTCGACACCATGAAAATAACGCGCAAGGCTCAGGACCAGCGCAATCTTCATCATTTCCGACGGCTGCAATTGCATAAAGCCAAGATTGATCCAGCGCTGGGCACCCATGCCGATCTCGCCAAGAAATTCGACATAGACTAGTAGCACTAAAGCGATGGCATAAAAGAAGTAGGCAAAACGCATGTAGACACGCAGATCAATCAGCGCAAGCACCAGCATGCCGACAACGCCGAGAGCGAAGCGCTTGATCTGCGCATCCATCCAGGGCTCAGAGTTGCCGTGTGCCGCAGAGTAAAGAACTGCAAAACCGATCGAGGCAACCATCGTCACCAGCAGAATGAGGCTCCAGTTGAGCTGCAGAAGCTTCTCTCTAATGGAGATTTTTCTCAGCTTGTTGCCCATCGGCGTCATGGCAAACATCAAGGCATCTCCCGTCGGCCGCCTTCGTCATTGGGATTGCGACGTGCAGGATCGCGGCGTTGGCATTCGATGAGAATGTCACGGGCGATCGGTGCCGCGGCGCCAGATCCACTGCCGCCATGTTCGATGACAACCGAGATGGCATAGCGCGGCTGGTGTACAGGAGCGAAAGCTACAAACAGAGCGTGATCGCGTTGCGGCCACGGCAGATCCTCATTCTTACGCACGCCAGTCGCACGCTCAGCTAAGGTGATGCGACGCACCTGGCTGGTGCCCGTCTTGCCGGCCATTTCCATGCCTGGGATATTTATGCGCCGGCGATAGGCCGTGCCGCGCTGATCGTTGGTGACAAGGTCCATGCCGCGGCGGATAGTTGCTAAATGCTCAGGCTTAACATCCATCTTGGGCGCCGCGTCGCTCTCTTGGGCAGCGTTTACGATCGTGAGGGGCGGCGATACCTCATTGCTGCCCACAGGACCGTAACGTTTGAATAGACGCGGCTTGATCGCATAACCGCCATTAGCAACACGCGCCGCCATAAGGCAGAGCTGTAGCGGCGTCGCTAGAATGAAGCCTTGACCGATACCAGCCACCAGCGTTTCGCCCGGATACCATTTTTCTCCAAGCGTCCCGATCTTCCACTGCTGGTCGGGGATGACACCCGGATTTTCGCCCGGCAGATCGACGCCGGTCGGATGTCCAAAACCAAACTTGCGCGCCATTTCTGCGATAGCATCGATGCCAACACGCTTGGAAACGTCATAATAATAAACATCGCAGGAATGCTTCAGCGCATCCGCCATAGATACATGGCCATGCCCTTCCTTTTTCCAGCAATGCAGCCGCATGGGACCGAAGTTATAGAAACCGGGACAAAAGACACTGAAATTTGGGCTTATACCCGCTGCTTGCGCTGCCATCGTGGTAACGATCTTGAAAGTCGAGCCTGGAGCGTAGCCATCGGACACTGTCTTATTGGTAAGCGGCCGGAACATATCGGCATTGAGCGTTCGCCATTCCTCGCCGGAAATACCGCGATAGAATGAGGCCGGATCGAAGCTGGGCGTCGAGGCCATCGCGAGTACTTCGCCCGTGAAGATGTCCATTACCACAGTAGAGCAGGATTGCTCAGCGGCAATGCGCTGCTGTGCGAATTCCTGCAGGCCGATATCGATGCTCGTGACCAGATCGACACCGGGTTTACCCTCGGCACGTGACAACTGGCGGATAACGCGGCCGACCGAATTCACTTCAATCTCACTCTTACCTGCAGAACCGCGCAGCGAGCGTTCATAGGTCCTCTCAAGACCGTTACGGCCGACGCGGAAGCCTGGTAGCGTTAGAAGCG
>CAYOYT010000192.1:2670-5515 GCA_964408245.1 uncultured Dongia sp.
CGGCGACCTCGGACTCAGAGGCGGTCTGCAAATAGCCAAGAACATGCGCAGTGAGCCCTGCAAAAGGATAATAACGTTTCTTATCTTCCTCGATTGAGATACCGGGCAGATCCGGCAGATTGAGCTCGACCCGGCTCATCTGTTCCCAGGAGAGGTCTTCCTTAACTGGGATCGGTGTGAAAGCGCGGTTGCGCTTCAACTCGCGCATCACTTTATTACGCTCACGTTCGGTCAACGGCACAAGCCGCGCGAAATCACTTAGTGTCTGTTCCAAATCCTTGGTCTGCTCCGCCACGAGTATGGCGCGATAATTCGGAAAATTGCCGGCGATTGGCACACCAAAACGGTCGAGAATCAGGCCGCGTGAGGGCGGTAACATGCGCAGATTGATGCGGTTCTCATCTGCGAGCAGTCGGTATTTATCTGATTCGACAACCTGCAGGTAATAGAGCCGCGCGATCAATGAACTGACAAGACCGGCTTGTAGGCCACCCATGATCATGGCGCGCCTGGAGAAGACCTTCGCCTGATTCAAAATCTGTTGCTTGTAACCAGCCATGGCGCAATCTCAATCGGTCGGCAGCAACCTGCGCTCAATCCATGCAAATACATAGGCGAGCAGCGGGTAGCAAACGAATTCGAGCAGAAAAAGGTTGAAAGATTGTACCGGATTAACGAGCGCCTCCTGCTGGAACGAGACGAGCAGCCAGGTAAGCCCTGCAGCACCCGCAGCGACCAATCCGAACATCGCCCAGATCAGCAGGAAAGGCATATCGGTGAGCAGCTTACGCTGCCAAAGTGCGACGCCATGCACGATCAACAAAACCAGCAGGCCCACGCCCGAAGGCGCCAGCATGAGAAAGTCATGCAGCAAGCCGATCGACAGCACGCCCCACATGGTCATCAGGCCAGGCTGATGCACCGTCCAAAAGAATACCGAGATCAGCACGAGAGCTGAGGCGACCGTGCCAAGGCGTGGTAGATGCCACGACAATAAAGCTGCGAATAACAGTAGAATGGTGAGCCCGACTGGTAGTGCTGCGCGCCAGGCAATATCGGCCTGTTGGCCAAAACTGGGTCTGATCACTCGCCCGCCTCGGGGGCCAGCAGGCCGGTCTGGCGATTGGGACTGAGCGCCTTAGTGGTATCGACGCCTAAATCCTGCATCAATATGCCGGGCAGGCTGTAATCAATGAGGCGGATATTCTCCAATCGGCTGAAATCGACGAAGGGCCGAACCTGCAAATGCCCACCGGTCACCGAAATAACCTCACCCACCGGCACACCCGCCGGGAAGACACCACCCTGCCCCGAGGTTACGATGCGGTCGCCGACTTTGATGTCGTTGTCGCGCGACAAATAAAGCAGTTCCGGAAGATCTGAGTTACGACCGGCGAGCACTGCCTGATCGCGGCTGCGTTCGGCTACGACAGGAACGCGCGCGTTTATATCGGTAATAAGCAGGATGCGTGCGGAACGTTCACCGACCTCAAGCACGCGCCCCGCAAGGCCGGAACCTGTCACCGCGGCCTGCCCCTTCGCGATACCTGCTCGCGTGCCGCCCAGCACGATCAGCGAACGCACGAAGCTCGACGATGCATCCGCAACCACACTCGCGGTGACGAAGCTGACCCGTGGACCGGCCTGGAAATTGAGAAGTTCACGCAGGCTTGCATTCTCAGCCTGCAATTCGCGAGCGACGCGTTGCCATTCCATCAACGTATCATTCTGGCGCTTCAACGCCTCATTCTCAGCCTTGAGGGAAAAGTAGTCCTGAACATCACTCGCTGTTTCGCGCGCAGCGTCGATGGGACGGGAAACAGCACTAATAACCGGCGCTGTAACATCCATGAGAGCCATGCGCAAACGGCTCACAATGATGGAATCAGGTTTGCCGATCATCATCAGGCCGAAGGCAAAAGCGACTAAAAGAACAAAAGTGAACCGGTGGGTCCAGGTGCGGGTCACCGCCGCAGCGCCGATCGATCCCATTCGTTTGTTCACTTATAATTCCTCCCAGGCGCAAAGGAGCAGCCTATGACTCGAAGCCAATCAATCACTTAGGCTATTTTTCCACAGGAAGAGCTAAAGCGCAATTGCCAAGCTATCGCCTAAGCGTGATAAATCACGCCGCGAGGGAATATTTTCAGTACATATTTATGAGAACGTGACGATGCGCCTTGATGTCCTCGAGGCAACGGCCGGTGCCCAGTGCCACGCAAGAGAGCGCGTCATCTGCAATTGAGACCGGCAGGCCTGTCGCGTGGCGAAGGACAAAGTCTAGATTGGCGAGCAACGCACCGCCGCCCGTGAGCACGATGCCTTTATCGACGATATCCGCCGCCAGTTCTGGCGCAGTATGCTCGAGTGCAACCTTTACCGCTTCGATGATGGCGCCAACGGGCTCGGCCAGGGCTTCCGCCACCTGCCGCTCGGTGATTACCAACTCCTTGGGCACGCCATTCATCAAATCTCGCCCCTTGATTTCCATGACCCGGCCTTCGCCGTCTTCTGGCGGGCAAGCGGATCCAATCTCTTTCTTGATGCGCTCAGCCGAGCCTTCGCCAACGAGAAGGTTATGGTTGCGGCGGATATAGGCGATGATGGCTTCGTCCATCTTGTCGCCGCCCACGCGCACTGAGCGCGCATAGACAATGCCGCCGAGACTTAAAACCGCGACTTCCGTTGTGCCGCCACCAATATCAACAACCATTGAGCCCGTGGGCTCTGTTACCGGGAGACCGGCGCCAATTGCTGCGGCCATCGGCTCTTCGATGAGATAAACCTTGCTTGCGCCAGCAGATTCTGCGGATTCTTGGATGGCGCGGCGCTCAACGGCAGTGGA
>CAYOYT010000193.1:0-5504 GCA_964408245.1 uncultured Dongia sp.
GACCGTGCTCGGTCCAACATAGATTCCGAGTCTGGTCTGATTTTAACTTTTAGGCTTGGGCAGTACTGAAAAGATTAATCTTTCCAACGGATTCTGCCCCAACGACCTTCCTCATTTTTATAGCAAAAATCGCGCGGCAATTCAAGGAAAGGCAGTCATGCACTGGACGCACTGACATTAACCACAGAGTGTAGCGTGGTAGGGAAAATAAGTATCAAAATGTAGTTTTAGCAGGCGAGCCTAGCGTCAATATAGGATAATAATATTCAGAACGAAAAAGGAATTCGGATCAAAAGCCTAAGTCTTTTTAACCATCTTAAAAAAGCTTTTTCGCTTATCGGTCTTTTACGCCTTGCCGGGCGTCGGGTCGAAATGTTTCTCGAATTTGTCGGCGACCCCCTTCCATTTATCGGAATCTGTCGGCGCCTCGCCCTTGCGGGTGATGTTCGGCCAGATCTGGGCGTATTGCCGGTTCATCTCAAGCCATTTGTCAGCTTCCGGCTCTGAATCCGGCAGGATCGCGTCAGCCGGACATTCTGGCTCGCAAACGCCACAATCGATGCATTCGTCTGGATGGATGACCAGGGTATTGGCGCCGACATAGAAACAATCAACCGGGCACACTTCGACACAGTCCATATACTTGCACTTAATGCATGCCTGGGTAACGACGTAGGCCATGGCGACTGCTCCTGGTGGCGTAATTGTTTTCTGCGGTTTCGGGCTAGCTAGCATAGGCCCTGGAGGGGTGCAACAGGCCTACCAACGCAGATACGGCGTATAGTTTCTTACCATGCCGTTGTTGCTAATCGCTCTCAATCTTCGCCCATCAGCTGGTTGATCGCCCGCCGCTCGCGTTTGGTGGGGCGACCACTGCCAGCATCGCGCTGCGGCGTTGCGCTTTCTGACGCGTGTTCCGCGCGCTTCGCGCGCGGTGGCGGTGGTGAAAGATCCTCATACAGCTTTTGTGCGTCGGGCGCGGGCCCGCGTCTTTCGCCTGGATATAGCACTTTGATCACGCGGATATGGGGGCCAAGCGGAAAGGTCAGCACGTCGCCTTGCTTCACCTGACTATGCGCTTTGGCGATGAGTTGGCCATTGAGGCGCACCTTGCCGCTTGAAGCCAGAGCCGTGGCCAGCGATCGGCTTTTCAAGAAGCGGGCGAACCAGAGCCATTTGTCAACACGCTGCGTTTCGCTCATGTGCTGTCGTGCTTTATCGGTGCAGGGGTCGAGGCTGGACGATGGCGTCGCCGACGTCGCTTGATCGGGCGCGGCGGCGGTACCTCGCTGGCGACCAGTCGGTCATGGAGACCGGCGAGGGCCGCGAAGGGTGAATGGGGATCAATCTTCGGTTCTTGTCGGGGCGGCGAGAGTGCCACAGTGGGCTTGCCGCGCTTGTGCTGCGCGGGGGCTCGCACACCGCCTGGCAGCGTCGCCCGCAAACCTAGTTGGCGCATGATCTGCCCCAGCTCCTCCGGTGTTAGATTGAACTTCATGGCATTTGCCTCATCGGCCGATAGCGTCTTTTCTTGCGCAGCCATGCGCAAAGCAAATGCCAGCCGTTCGAGGTCGCCGAAGGCATAGCTCTTACCCGCCACTATGCGCTTGCCCCCCGCCATCTGCCAGGTCTCAAGACCGATGGCGTCGAGCCGGGTGGGGTCGGGCTTTCCATCGGCGTCAAGCGTCAGGTGTTGCCAAAGTGCCGCTAGCAAACTCAGGAGCCGACGCGGACGCTTGCCCTCCAGTCGACGTATCCAGATGGTGACAGCGCCAATGCGCACGCCCAGGGCCGCCAGCGCCTTACGGTCGTTACCGGTGAGAGCCGAAAGCTGCGCCCGCACGTTCTCTCGGTTGAGGGCGCCTAGGCCTTCGCCCAGTTGATAAACGAGACCGCGCGCGGCCGATTCGAGCTGGGCAGTCTGCGCCATGAAGATTGGACGCAGGCGATGCCGCAGCAGCCGGTCAAGCCAATGCCGCAGGCGCTGCTCGATCGTCTGACGTTGCCGGCCATCGATAAGATCGATCGGCTTCAACTCGATCATCGGTCGTAGAGGCTGGTCGCCGCGGATGAGGTGGGCGAGCGGATTGTCGCGCCAAGCGACGGCACCCCCTGCATCCAACTTGAAATCGCCGTCGGGCGAGGCGATCAGGTCGGTCACGCGCTGGCGCAGCGCCGGACCTAGCACGCGCCTGGCGGCGGCAAGCAGAGGTCGCGCTTCTTCGGCATGGGCATCGACTGCTGGGAAAAAGTCGAGCCCCCTCAATTGCCCCACTTCATGGCCTTCGACCATGATGCCGCCATCCTCGCCGAAAACGGCGTCGAGTTTCTGGCCCTCGCTCATGCGGCGGTGGAGGGCGGCATGGCGGCGATCAACAAAGCGCTGCGTCAGCGCCTCGTGCAGTGCGTCGGACAAGCGATCCTCAATCTCTTGTGTGCGCCCTTGCCAATGCAGCGCGTCATTGAGCCATTCGCTCCGCTGCGCGATATAGGACCAGGTGCGGATATGGGCGATGCGTTGCGTGAGATAATCGATATCACCGTCGACGCGGTCGAGACGGCTCATCTGATCAGCGATCCAATCGCTGGGGAGCCGGCCGATCGCGAGCCCACCCGATGCGAGATGGCGAAAGATCTGGCCAAGCAGGCGTAGATGCGCATCCGTCATCAGTTTCCTGAAATCGGGGATCTGACATACTTCCCACAGCAGAGCGACACGGCTTTTACCTTGCGCCAGGACATGGATCTCCTCATCACGCGCCAGCGCTATCAACGACTGATGATCGATCGCCTCGTGTTGGCGAACTAGGCCAGGATATGGTGCTCGCGCATCAAGACTTTTCAGGAGACCATCAACGCTGCGGAAATCGAGCTCGGCATTGCGCCACATCAGGAAATGGATCGGATCGACGCGGTGATTCTCCACCGCCTCGATGAGGTCGGGATCCATCGGCCCCACATCAGCTGTGGTGCCGAAGGTACCGTCAGTCATATGCCGGCCAGCACGGCCCGCGATCTGCCCGATCTCGGCACGAGAGAGGGCGCGCAAGGAGCGGCCGTCGAATTTCTTTAAAGCGGCGAAAGCGACATGACCGACATTCATGTTGAGGCCCATGCCAATCGCATCCGTCGCCACCAGATAATCGACCTCGCCCGCCTGATAGAGATCGATCTGCGCGTTGCGGGTGCGTGGACTGAGCGCACCCATGACGATGGCGGTGCCCCCGCGCTGGCGACGAATGAGATCGGCAATGGCATACACATCGGCTGCCGAAAACGCGACCACGGCCGAGCGCGGCGGCAGCCGGGTAATCTTCTTCGTACCGGCATAAGAAAGCGTTGAAAAGCGCGGGCGATTAACGATCTCGATACCTGGCGCTAGTAGCTTGACCCAAGGTGTCGCCGCATCCGAGCCCATGAACATTGTCTCGTCCAGGCCGCGGGCTCGGATCAGCCGATCAGTGAAGATATGACCGCGTTCCATATCGGCCGCCAATTGGATCTCGTCGATGGCGACGAAGGCGACAGCCCGGTCAAGCGGCATAGATTCGACGGTGCAAAAAAAGTAACGCGCACCGCGCGGAACGATCTTTTCTTCGCCCGTCACCAGGGCGCAGACATCGACGCCCACCGATTTCACGGCTCGGTCATAATTCTCCCGCGCTAGCAGCCGCAGGGGGAAGCCGATCATCCCCGACCGGTGTCCCAGCAGCCGCTCCATGGCCATGTATGTCTTGCCGGTATTGGTCGGGCCCAGAACCGCCGTTAGTCTCTCGGATCCAAGCCGTTGCGAATGCGCCGTCATGATGAGTCTAGAATTGGCCAAGGACGGTATAGATTGCAAGGGCGCTGCGGCGGCCTCACGCCTGATTGACCTTGCCCCCGATCGGTCTTAGATAGGCCTGATGATGAAGCTTTCCACCCAGCGCGACATGAACAACCGCTCTATTCCGCTCCATGACGCGGAGGGCTTTGCCGGCATGCGCCGGGCGGGGCGCCTCGCCGCTGAAACGCTCGACTTCATCGGTCCGCATATTCGTCCAGGCATCACCACCGGTGCCCTCGATAAGCTATGCGAGACCTTCATGCGCGACCAGGGCAGCGTGCCGGCCACAATCGGTTACAAAGGCTACCAGCACGCCAGCTGCATCTCAGTCAATCACGTCGTCACCCACGGCATTCCCAGCGACAAGAAGGTGCTGAGCGAGGGCGACATTCTCAACATCGACGTGACGCCGTTGGTCGACGGCTGGCATGGCGATTCGTCCCGCATGTATCTTGTTGGCCAAGCCAGTGTGAAGGCGCGCCGCTTGTGTGATGTCACGTATCAATCGCTGATGGCTGGCATTGCTATGGTTAAGCTCGGCAGCACGTTGGGCGATGTCGGTCATGCGATCGAAACACTGGCAAAAAAAAACCGCTTCTCGGTGGTAGAGGATTTTTGCGGCCATGGTGTTGGCCGCGTGTTCCACGATGCGCCACAGGTGCTGCATTATGGCAAGCCCGGGACCGGTGTTGTGCTGGAGCCCGGCATGATCTTTACCATCGAGCCCATGCTCAATGCCGGCAAGGCGGATGTGAAGATCCTGGGAGACGGCTGGACAACCGTCACGCGCGATCAATCGCTCTCGGCCCAGTTCGAGCATTCAATCGGCGTAATCGACACCGGCGTGGAAATCTTCACGCTGTCTCCCAAGGATATTTACTGGCCACTCGAGGCTTAAATGTTTCTTAAATAGGCAACCAAGTTTCACACCAGCGCGTCGTAAGGCGGGGTGGCTATCATTAACTGGAGTATTTGATGACTAAAATCACAAAGTGCCTGCTTCTCGCCGTGGTGGTTGGGACAACGATCCTTGCGTCGGCCCCAGCATTTGCTGGGCAACCCGCGGCACCTGAGCGGAAATCGGCCCCTGAGCGTCAAAGTGACGGCGGTGGTGCAGGTGGTGGCGGTGCCGGCACCAGCGCCGACGATTTTGACCTTTAACGACATCGTCTCGCGCTTAGCGCGAGTAACGTAATATCTCGGGCCGTGCGGCGAAAATTTTGTCGCACGGCTTTTTTCTGCCCATCTGTAGGAATGATAGTCAAGGCGCTGCGGATAAACTTCTTATCGGCCAGACACGAAATTGATAGATCCGCGGAGCAAACGCGCTGAGGCGCAAAGCATTTTCTCTTCTGATTAAACCCGACGGAACCTGAAGTAGTGTGGAACACGCCCCTGGCGGATTGCTTTCTGCTCATAGCGCGTGGGCGGCCAGTCATCCGGGCGCAAAGCCCAATCGGCGGCACTTTGGGCGCACCATTCGAAGGCTGAATGACGCGTCGTATGCGCGAGCGACCAGCCGATATAGACCGGGTCGTCACTGCCAATACGAAGCTCGCCACCGGGTTTGAGCAGGTTTGCGACGATTTCGAGGTTGGCTGCATTCACGAAGCGGCGGTTGGCATGGCGCGCTTTGTGCCAAGGATCGGGGAAAAGCAGGAAGATCTTAGTAAAGCTC
>CAYOYT010000194.1:0-5464 GCA_964408245.1 uncultured Dongia sp.
CGTCAGAACTACCAAGCCGAATTATCTAATCAGGCAGTAACTAACTGCACAAAAATCCCCACCTCGGACTGCAATCCGTGGGGCTAAACTAATCATTTTTTTTGAGGATATAAAATGAAAGTAAAGCAAAAGCTTCGTTTTTGCAATGATCTTCCGCTTTTTGAGTGGGCCGATAGACATCCTATTTACTCCTTTCTTCCACTATCGGCCCGCCGGTTGCGCCAGCGTCACGGCCTTACTCCGGCCGCCGCTCTGGTGGTTGCCCGAGAAGCTGGCTTTCCCGTTGATGGGGGCTACGAATGAGTGAGCGCAAAATGCGGTTACGTGCTCGCACTATTGCCAATGAAATCTCTCGCGAAATCAACATTACCGGGCTCGGCCTTTGTCAGACAATCAGGTGGTTAATAGCGGCGGGAGACACTGGCATCACCGCTCTGCAAATGCCATCAAAGGCATTTCGCTTGGGGCATTACGTTTTCGTACTGAGAAAGCAGCACGGTCTGCCAATTAGTACTGAGCACGAAGAGCATCCTGGAGGTTTTCATAACCGCTATCGCCTCTTGTGCGAAGTCGAGATCCTCGATGGAAACGACATTTGGATCACTGCTTAACGTCTCAACAACACGACTCAAATTTCATTCCGAGTTTCAGTTATTAGGGAGTTACTGAATGATAGATGTTTCTGACCTCCGTAGTGTCAATGATTTAGCGATGTGTGCCGGCGTTGGAACCGAATGGATTATTCCAGGAGTGCTACCAGTCGGCCAGTTCGGTTTGATTTATGGCGATCCTGAATCTGGCAAATCACTTTTAGCAATTGATCTTGCAGCCCATGTCGCTTCAGGGCGTAGCTGGCAAGGTCGAGATACTCCCGCCGGTCTGGTCTTCTACTCGGCGGGGGAGGGCGTAAAAGGTGTCATTGGCCGCTTCAAGGCATTTGACAGCCTCAATGGCACGCAAGTGTGTGCAACTCCGTATGCCGAACGTTATCCTGAAAAGTTGAGTTTGTTTGTACCAAACTCTGGCGAGAAGCTAAAAAATATCTTCCATGAGTTTTGGGATAATATCGAAGAAGCTCGATGTGCATGCCCTGAAATAGATTTTAACGGCGATAGAAGTAATAACAATCTGCTAGTTATCGATACCTATGCAACCCATACCGGTGGTGCTGATGAAGATCGAGCTTCCGACGTTAAGGTATTTATTTCAAATATCGAGAGGATAATTCAATACACAGATATGACCGTGCTTGTAATTCATCACGCGGGCAAAGATGGCAAACTTCGTGGCTCAACGGCGTTACCAGCAGCAGCTGATTTCATTTGGCATGTAAAAAAGACTAGATCCGGCGTCTCTAAAGTCAATGTTGAAAAGAGTAGGGATTTTAAGACGGATTTCCATTTTTCCTTTCGACCACGACAGGTCGATCTAGTCACTAAGTCCGGCCAATCTACCAGCATTGTTTTAGAGGCTGTCGAGCCACATCAAGAGTCTTCGCCGTCTAGTAAGCTAAATTCAGCTAGTACTGATGCTCTAGCGACTCTAGAGGCAATAGCTACCCACAAGAATAGCCTCGTATCGATCAAAGGGTGGCGTCAAAGCTTCTACGAAACTTATAGCGGTACACCTGAAGCCAAGAAGAAAGCATTTCAACGTGCTCAGGAAAGCTTGGAAGCACTTCGACTCATTAAGATCGAAGGTGACGTCGTTCAGCTGGTTTAGGCGGGACGACCGGGACACCCCCCTTAGTAAGGGGGGTGTCCCGGTGTCCCCGCTGCCGCTAACCAGTTATCTGAAGATGTTGGCGTCATAGAAATTAACGCTTCTTCCATACCCAATAGGCTAAGAAGGCAAGCAAAATAGGTTATAAATTGCTTCATATTTAAACCGTATTGAAAGACAAAGAATCTCTGCCTTCTTATTACCCAACTGAATAATTCGCTTTTTCCCCGAATCATCCTTGCATTGATCCTGACCGGTCGGACATAGTTCGCGCAATTAAGTGCGGGCGCGCTAAGATGCTCGCGATAAAAGTGACAGGGGAGTGGCGTGGTCGATCAGGCGGCGCCGGTTGGGCAGGGGGATGTTGCTGCATCCGGAGAGGCCGCGGATACGGGGCTTCTCTGTCTCGTCCTGCTATTGCGTTTTCATGGTCTTTCCGTCGATGCCAAAGCGCTAGCACATCGCTTTGCGCCGGGTGCAAAGGGGCTCAATGACTCTGATCTGCTGCGCGCGGCGCGGGAGTTCGGTCTCAAAGCGCGCTGGGTGACCTCAGATTGGCACAAGCTTGCCAAGACACCGCTCCCTGCCATTGCCCAAACCACAGACGGACAGTTCTGTATCCTGGCCAAGGTAGCTGAGAACGAGGCGGGCGATGCGCGTGCCTTGATGCATGACCCGATCGAGAACCGACCCGTGGCCCTCACCAGAGCCGAGCTCGAGAAACACTGGTCGGGCCGCTTGCTGTTGATGACCAAGCGGGCATCGTTGTCTGAGAGCTTTGCGAAGTTCGATATCGCTTGGTTTATCCCAGCGATCCTTAAATATAAGCGCATTCTGGCTGAGGTGCTGATTGCTTCCTTCGTGCTGCAGCTCTTCGCGTTGGTAACGCCGCTGTTCTTCCAGGTCATTATCGACAAAGTGCTGGTGCATCATGGGCTCACGACACTCGATGTGCTGGTGATGGGCCTGGTGGTGATCTCACTGTTTGAGGTCCTGCTGGGCGGCATGCGGACCTACATCTTCAGCCACACGACCAACCGGGTGGATGTGGAGCTGGGCGCCAAACTGTTCCGACATCTCCTGTCCCTGCCACTGTCATACTTTCAGGCACGGCGGGTGTGCGATTCCGTGGCGCGGGTGCGCGAGCTGGAAAACATCCGCTCGTTCCTGACTGGGAATGCCCTGACACTGGTGATCGATCTGCTGTTCACAACGGTCTTCCTGGCGGTGATGTGGTACTATAGTGCTACGCTGACCTTGGTGGTGATGGCGTCGATCCCCGCCTATGTCACACTGTCCTTGGTGGTAACGCCGCTCTTCCGCCGCCGCCTTGATGAAAAGTTCGCCCGCGGTGCTGAGAACCAAAGCTTCCTGGTGGAAACCGTCACCGGTATCGAGACAGCGAAGGCGATGGCGGTTGAGCCGCGCATGCAGCGGCGCTGGGAAGAGCAATTGGCGGGCTATGTCTCAGCGGCCTTCCGCGTTACTAAGCTTGGCAACACCGCCAGTCAAACGGCCCAGCTGATTAATAAGGCGACTGTCCTGCTGACGCTTTATCTAGGCGCCAAGGCCGTGCTCAACGGCGATCTTACCGTGGGTGCGCTGGTGGCCTTTAACATGCTGGCCAATCAAGTGCACGGCCCGGTCCTGCGCTTGGCGCAAATGTGGCAGGACTTTCAGCAGGTCCGCATCTCAGTTAACAGATTGGGCGACATCCTCAATACGCCGGCAGAACCGCTGCACCGGGCCGATAAGGCAACCCCGCCCAGTCTCTCAGGGCGCATTACCTTCGATCATGTGATCTTCCGGTACCGCCCAGATGCGCCAGAGGTGCTGAGCGATCTCTCTTTGGAGATCCAGCCAGGTCAGATGATTGGCATTGTCGGCTCCTCCGGCTCCGGCAAATCGACCCTCACCAAGCTGGTGCAGCGCCTGTTCGTGCCAGAACGCGGCCGTGTCCTCATGGATGGGATGGACCTTGGCTTGATTGATCCAGCATGGCTGCGCCGTCAGGTGGGTGTCGTGCTGCAGGAGAATGTGCTTTTTACCGGCAGCATCCGCGAGAACATCGCGCTGGCTGATCCCGGCATGGCGATGGACCGGGTTGTGGCTGCGGCCAAGCTTGCCGGGGCCCATGACTTCATCCTGGAACTGCCGCAAGGCTATGACACGGTTCTGGGCGAACGCGGCTCTAGCCTCTCTGGCGGGCAGCGCCAGCGCATGGCCATTGCGCGCGCCCTGATCACAAACCCGAAGATCCTGATCTTTGATGAGGCGACCTCGGCGCTTGATTATGAATCGGAGCGCATCATTCAGGACAATATGGCCTCGATCGCCAAGGGACGCACGGTGCTGATCATCGCCCACCGTCTCTCGGCCGTGCGGGCTTGCCACCGCATTCTAACGATTGAGAAGGGGCGCTTGGTCGAGGATGGCAGCCATGCGGAGCTGATGCAGCGCGGCGGGCGATATGCCCAGCTCTACCGCTTCCAGGCGGCGGATGCCTCCGGCAGCGTTCCCGCACAACCGGCGAACGCTTTGCGCGCGGAGAATGCGGGAGGGCAGCATGCCAGCCAGTGAGACCAATGTGGTGGATCTCCCGGCATCCAGAGTCCGCAAGGCGATGGGAAGGCTGGGCGGTATCTTCGCCCCAGATGGGTATGAGCATGAGTTTTTGCCAGCTGCGGTCGAAGTATTAGAGACGCCGCCATCGCCTTTGGGGCGCGCGGTGGCACTTGCCATCTCAGCCTTTGTGGCCATCGCCCTCATCTGGGCCTGTGTGGGTGAGATCGACATCGTGGCAGTGGGGCAGGGCAAGATCGTTCCCTCCGGTCGCACCAAGACCATTCAGGCCTTTGAATCCGGCGTGGTGACCAAGATCGCCGTCGAAGACGGCCAGCATGTGGATAAAGGCGCGCTGTTGGTGGAGCTGGATTCCACCCTGACCGGTGCCGATACCGATCGGCTTACCCAGGAATTGACCGCCCGGCGCTTAGATGTGGCCCGATTGCGCTCGATCTTAGGGCTGACCGGCGGCGAGATGCTGGATGGCGATGCAAATGGCTTTGATGACGCGTCCCTGGCGCTAGCCCGCAGTCTGCGGGCAACCCAGCTCGGTGGCCAGGATGAGAAGCTCGCGGCCTTCGCACGAGAGCTGGAACGGCAACGTGCTAATGCTGTGGCAACCCGCGCGGAAGTAGCTAAGATCGACGCGCAGCTCCCCTTGAAGCGCGAACAGCTCGAAGCGCGCCGCGGTCTGCTGGAGAAGGGCTTAACGCCGAAGCAGCAATTCTTGCAAATGCAGCAGGAGCTGATTGCCATGGAGGGCGAAGGAAATGTCGCCAAAGCCCGTGCCAATGAAGCTGCTGCCTCTATTGCTGCCACACAACGGCAAATGGCCCAGGCGCAAGAAGAGTTCGATCGCGACCGCTTGAAGGAACTGACCGACGTTGAGGGCGAGGTCGCCCAGCTGACCGAAGAGCTCAAGAAAGCCACCCAACGCCGAGACCTGCAGCGCCTCACCACACCCGTAGCCGGTCGGGTGCAGCAATTGCAGCTTCACACCCTCGGCGGCGTGGTTGAGCCGGCCAAGCCGCTCATGATCATTGTGCCGGAAGATGCCGGGATTGAGATTGAGGCCGAGATTGAGAACAAAGACATCGGCTTCGTGCGCGAAGGCCAGGAAGCCATCGTCAAACTCGATGCCTTTCCCTTCACGCGCTATGGCACGCTTGTTGGGCAC
>CAYOYT010000195.1:0-5459 GCA_964408245.1 uncultured Dongia sp.
GGGCTTACTTTTCGATCGCGGCGACGGAATCCCAAAAGACGAGAAGCAGGCGGCGCATTGGATCGCCAAAGCGGCGGAAAGCGGTCTGGTAGAAGCACAGATCGACCTGGCTGAGTTCTATCGAACCGGTCACGGCGTCGCCAAGAATCCCGACCAAGCCTATATTTGGCTAGAAAAGGCTGCCGCGACTGGCAGTCTTAAGGCGAAGCAGAAGCTGACTGAATTGCCAGAGCCAGCAAACGTCGTTGTGGCAGCAGCGCCAGAGTTAGCAAAGAGTCAGACGAGCGAAACGAAACCTCTCGCCGGCTATGGTACGGCGATGCCGGGCAAGAGCTATCGCGCCGCCGATACAGCACATCAGTTGGAAATAGACCAACAAACCGCAACGACACAAAACGCCGCAACATCAGAAGCGAGGTATCATGCTTCAAGCGCGGTCTCTGAACCGGCTCCCGAGACGCGTGCTGAAACGATTGAAGAGCATGATGAAGAACAGCAGCCTGCTACAAGCGAAGTTACTGACAGTCATGAAGAAGCTCTTGAAGCCGCATCGGTTGCCGGAGAAGCGATTGGCGCCGACGGCGTTGAACCTGAAATTCCCGTCGCGGAAACACTCTCGCCGCACGAAAAGAAATTCCATATCTGGCTTGATGAGCGCGGCACCAGCAAGTCCGCGCAGACACAATTCTCTAACCTCAAGCTGCAGCTACGCCCTGACCTAGATAAATCAGTCCTATCGGTTCGCCCTTTCGTCAGCGCGTCGGGTACGGTCTATCGCATTTATGTCGGGCCTTATTCGACGCTAAAGGCCGCACAAGAGATGTGCGATAAGATTCGTGCGCGGGTCAGTGGACAGTTCTGCCGCACCGTCATCAACTAATCATGAATCAAAGACCACAACCTATCCTTACCTCGGCACAGATGCGCGCCGTAGAGCAAGCCTATTATGCGCGCGGCAATGATAGCTTTGCTCTTATGTGTCGCGCAGGTGCGGCGGTTGCTGATGCGATTACGCGCGTTCATCCTGTAATCGCAGGTTCCATCCTGGTGCTATGTGGACCTGGTAATAACGGTGGCGACGGCTTCATCATCGCCGATCTGCTGCGACAAGCCGGATATAATGTTTGCGCCACCGCCATGCGCCCGTTCGACAGTTATCAGGGCGATGCCGCATTGGCCGCAAAGACGCGGGGCGGGGGCGAAACTTTGGTGCCCTTCGATCCGCCACATTTTGGGAACCCGGCTCTTATCGTTGATGCGCTATTCGGCATAGGTCTTGATCGAGAAATTGAGGGAAAAGCGGCTGAGGTCATCGAGTGGGTCAATCGATCCGATGCTGTCGTCTGGGCGATCGACATACCAAGCGGTGTTTCCGCCGATGACGGCCGGGTATTTGGAACGGCAATCCGAGCGGCGCACACGGTCACTTTCGGCTGGATTAAAGCGGGACAAATCCTCCTGCCGGGCCGCACCTATTGCGGAGAGCTCGACGTCGCGCCCATCGGGCTCGATGACCATTTTCCGGAACGCGTTCATGCCTTCCGTAACGTTCCAGCTTTCTGGGCCGACGCGTTCCCTCGACCGGGACCTCTCGATCACAAATACGCACGCGGCCATGCCCTTATAATCGGTAGCACCGAAATGCCCGGAGCAGGGCGACTCGCAGCCATGGCCGCGCGCCGTATCGGCGCCGGCATGCTGAGTGTCGCGGCACCAGCGGCAACCTTGCCACTCTATATGGCTGACCAGCCCGGCATCATAGCAAAACCAGCGTCACGTTCTGAGGATTTGGTCGATATCCTCATGGACCGTCGTATTTCTGCTGTGCTCGTCGGGTCTGGCTTCATGCCGGATGCGGCGACCCGAAAGACGGTCATTACAGCGCTCTCGGCCGGCCGACCTGCTGTCATTGATGGCGGCGGTCTTACGGCCTTTGCCGATCGGCCGGATGATCTCTTTACATTGGGCCGCGGTGATGTGGTTCTAACCCCACATGAGGGGGAGTTCTCGCGCCTCTTTCCCGATCTGGGACCGGCGCTTGGCAAGCTCGAACGAGCGCGGCGAGCTGCGGCTAGAACTAACTCTGTCATTGTACTCAAAGGCTCCGACAGCGTCATTGCCGCTCCTGATGGCCACGTTCTCGTTAACGACACTGCCAGCCCCTATCTTGCCACGGCGGGTTCCGGTGACGTTCTGGCTGGCCTTACGTTAGGTCTCTTAGCTCAAGGAATGAAAGCCTATCTCGCTGCCGCGGCAGCTGTCTGGTTCCACGGCAAGGCTGGCATCTCCCACGGGCCGGGACTTATTGCCGAAGATCTACCGGGATTTATCCCACGGCTCCTGAGAGAGCTGGAATGACCATCGAGGTGCGCCGTGCTACGCTTAGCGATGAGGCCGAATGCGCCAGAATCTTCATCGAAACGGTGACCGCTACCTTCCCAAATGAACCGGCAGAGGGAAAGACAGCTGCCGCTTTTGCCAGCAGTATTGTCGGTGAAGAGCAATGGATTGTCTGCCGACATGAGAAAATAATTGGTTATATATCAGTATATTGGCCAACAAACTTTATCCATTCTCTTTACATTCTGCCAAGATACCAGGGAGCTGGCGCTGGCCGCGCTTTGCTGGATGCAATGCAGCGTCGCGCTAAGGGCGATCTCGAACTGAAAACGGACAAAGCGAATGAACGCGCTTTCGCTTTCTATCGGCGCCGTGGCTGGCGCGTCGTAGGTGAGGGCATAGCCGTGACTGGGGCTTGGTGGCGCATGCGGTTAAGCGGTGGCATTCTCTAGGCGGATGAGGGCTTTTTTGCTTGTCGCTCCGGCCCGGCTAGGCTACATCCCCGGCCCGGAACTGGTATGAACCCGGGACCGACGAGCGTGCTTCGGCACCGCTCGATACGACCTTGAGAGCGGGCGTGGCGAAACTGGTAGACGCGCGGGATTTAGGTTCCCGTGACGCAAGTCGTGGGGGTTCAAATCCCTCCGCCCGCACCAATCCAGCCGGAGATGGTCGTTTCGTGCAAGGTGCTGCGTGCCTTCGGGCCTAGCGACGTTGCAGCAATGAGTTTTGAACCCAAGTCTGAAAGAGTGCCGCCATGCAGGTTACCGAAACCCTGAACCAGGGTCTGAAGCGCGAGTACAAGGTTGCTGTCCCCGCCGCCACGGTGCGCGAGAAGGTCGACGGTAAGCTGAACGAACTTAGCCACCGCCTGAAGATTCCCGGCTTCCGTCCCGGCAAGGTGCCGATGTCGCTCCTCAAGCAGCGCTACGAGAAAGACGTGATGGGCGAAGTGCTCAATGAAAGCGTCCAGCAGGGCTCGCAGCAGCTCATGAGCGAGCGCAACCTGCGCCCGGCTGGCCAGCCCAAGGTCGAACTCGTCGGTGATTTCAAGGACGGCTCGGATCTCGAATTTTCGGTCGCTATGGAAGTCATTCCAGATGTTACGCCCATGGACTTCACCAAGATCTCGCTTGAACGCGTCGGTGTCGACGTGCCGGAATCAGAAGTCGACGACAGCCTCAAACGCATCGCCAAGCGCCAGCGAGCCTCTGATCCGTTGGACGATGTGGCATCCAATGAAGATATCGTCGTAATTGATTTCGTTGGTTCTATCGACGGTGTCGAATTCGAAGGCGGCAAGGCCGACGGCCATTATCTCGAGCTCGGTTCCGGCCAGTTCATTCCCGGCTTCGAAGACCAGTTGGTCGGTTCGAAGAAGGGCGACAAGAAGACTGTGAAGGTGACCTTCCCAGACGAATACGGCAATGCAGATCTTGCCGGCAAGAATGCAAGTTTCGCCGTCACCGTGCAGGAAGTCCGCCGCCTAAAAGACGTGCCGGTCGACGACGAACTGGCAAAGTCGCTAGGCCTTAGCGATCTCAACGACCTAAAAAAGCAGGCGCGCGAGCGTATCGAAAAAGAATACGGCACCGTTGCCCGTTCGCGCGTAAAGCGCAAGCTCCTTGACGTTCTCGCTGACAATCACAATTTCAATCTTCCGGAAAGCCTAGTTGAAGCCGAATTCGGTGCCATCTGGCAGCAAATCGAAGCCGACATGAAGGCCGACCGTCTTGATGAAGAAGATAAGGGCAAGTCGGAAGACGTCTTAAAGAAAGAGTATCGCGATATTGCCGAACGTCGCGTGAAGCTGGGCCTGCTTCTCTCGGAGGTCGGTCGTCAGAACAACATCCAGGTGCCGAACGAGGAATTGAGCCGAGCACTCCTTCAGGAAGCGCAGCGCTATCCCGGTCAGCAGCAGCAGGTGATCGAGTACTACCAACGTTCGCCGGAAGCACTTAATCAACTGCGTGCGCCGCTTTATGAGGAAAAGGTCGTCGACTTCATCCTCGAGCGCGCGAAGGTCAGCGAACGGAAACTTTCGCCTGAGGCGTTCGCCGCCGAAGGTGAAACACAGCTGAAAAACCGCCGCGACTAGGTGAATGCGACTCTGGCAGGTCGTTCTGCTTCTAGAACGGTTTGCCAGAATCCCGCCACTCGCTAAGATCGCGCTTCATAGGCTTTGGGTGAGTCGCTATTCGCGCCGCGAATGACCGCTAACCCCATCTTGAGAGTGGATGATGAGAGACAGAGATCCCGTCGAGATCTACAACAACTACCTCGTGCCGATGGTGGTCGAGCAGACCAATCGCGGCGAACGCTCATACGACATCTATTCCCGCCTTCTCAAAGAACGCATCATTTTCCTGGTCGGTCCAGTTAATGATGGGATGGCGAGCGTCGTGTGTGCCCAGCTGCTGTTTCTGGAATCGGAGAATCCGAGCAAGGAAATCTCGATCTATATTAATTCGCCAGGGGGCGTCGTTTCCTCCGGCCTCGCGATGTATGACACGATGCAATATATTCGACCCGAGGTGTCGACCGTCTGCATTGGTCTTGCGGCTTCCGCTGGTTCGCTATTGCTGACCGCTGGCGCAAAGGGTAAGCGCTTCAGTTTGCCGCACTCTAACATCATGATCCATCAGCCTTCGGGCGGCTATCAAGGTCAGGCCACGGACATCGAAATTCATGCCAAGGAAATCCTGCGCACGCGGGACCGCTTAAACAAAATCTACGTCAGGCATACTGGCCAGGATCTTGCCACAATCGAAAGCGCTATGGAGCGCGACCGTTACATGACTCCAGAAGAGGCCAAAGAATTCGGCCTGATTGACCAGGTCGTCAACGAGCGGCCGCCAGTGTTGGATGGTAAAGACAAAGCAGCGTAAGCGCATCTCGCGCAAGATTTCTGTTCCCGTTACGATCGCGGCCCGCCTTGTTAGATTTTGAGCCAACCGGATTTTAACCTTTTGTGGATGAAACTCTGCGCAGAATGAGGGTGTAATCTGCATTCCGGGTGCTGATTTGTTCCCGGTAAGTACTAAAATTCCAGTTCCGGCGCAAAATGACGTTGTAAGGCGCCGGAACAGGGGGCTACATTGACCAGTGAACGGGCGATT
>CAYOYT010000196.1:0-5439 GCA_964408245.1 uncultured Dongia sp.
CACCACCTTGAAGCCGCAGCTCGGCGTTGTTCATGTCGACGAGCGTGAATTCGTGCTGGCCGATATTCCCGGTCTCATCGAAGGCGCCCATGAGGGTGCTGGCCTCGGCACCAAATTCTTGGGCCATGTTGAACGCACTCGCGTGCTGCTCCATCTGATCGACGGCACGCAGGAAGATGTGGCCGATGCTTATAAGACCATCCGCAAGGAGTTGAAGGCCTACAGTCCCGAGCTTGCAGCGAAGCCGGAACTGGTGGTCCTCAATAAGATCGATGCCCTCATGGAAGATGAAATAAACGAGAAAGCTAACACTCTCAAAAAAGCGGCGAAGCTCAAAAAAGGCCAGATCATTTACCGCGCCTCAGGTGCCGCGGGCATGGGTATCACTGAACTGATGCGTAAGATGCTGGAGATCATCGATGCGGATAAGGTACGCGAAGCGGCCGAACAGGCAGAGATGATGCAAGGTATCGAAATCGAGGCGTGAGGAAGCTCCCCTGTGAGAGCGGGGGAGGGTTGGGTGAGTGGAAATATACAGGGTATGCGGCGAAGCGGTGGGTGAGGGGACACTGTTCAATGACTGACAAGAAGAAAATATCAATCAGGGAACGCTCGCTTGCCAGCGCCAAGCGCATTGTCATTAAGATCGGCTCTGCACTCCTGGTCGATGACGAGACCGGCGGAATCCGCCGTAAATGGCTCGATGCGGTGGCCGACGATGTCGCAGCCTTGCGCGGCGCCGGCAAGGAAGTAGTACTCGTCTCGTCGGGTGCTATCGCCGTGGGGCGTCGTCACCTCGGCCTTATCAAGGGCACGCTGCGGCTCGAGGAAAAGCAGGCGGCAGCCGCGACCGGCCAGATTCGCCTCGCACATGCTTATCAGGAAACGCTGGCGCGCCATGACATCACGGTCGCGCAGATTCTTATCACTCTCGACGATACCGAAGAGCGTCGCCGTCATTTAAACGCCCGCTCAACGCTCAACGCCCTGCTGCAGATGGGTGCAGTTCCCGTCATCAACGAGAATGACACGGTGGCAACCAGTGAAATCCGCTTCGGCGACAATGATCGCCTAGCCGCCCGTGTCGCTGCCATGATCAGTGCGGATACACTGGTGCTGCTTTCGGATATCGACGGCCTCTACACCGCCGATCCGCGCAAGGACAAGAACGCCGCTTTCATCGGCGAGATCACCGAAGTGACGGCCGAAATCGAGGCCATGGCAGGTGTCGCCCCGACCGGCTATTCGTCGGGCGGTATGGTTACCAAGATCGCTGCTGCACGTATCGCCATGGCTGCGGGCTGTCGTATGGTAATCGCTAGCGGCAAAAAGACGAATCCATTGCAGGCAATACTCGACGGCGGCACTTGCTCCTGGTTCGTCCCGGCGAGCGGGCCAAAGACGGCGCGCAAAAGCTGGATCGGCGGATCCTTGAAAGCTAAAGGTACCCTCGTTGTCGATGACGGTGCGCTCAACGCCTTGAAAGGCGGTCGTTCGCTACTTCCCGCCGGGATCGTCAAGGTCGAAGGTCGCTTTGAACGCGGTGATGCCGTTCTCGTCACGGATCGTCGTGGTAACGAAGTGGCGCGAGGCCTAACTGCTTACGACGCCGCCGATGCTAAGCGTATCATTGGCCATAAATCAAAAGAGATTGCTGCCTTGCTCGGCTATCGTGGTCGTGATGAGATGATCCACCGCGACGACCTAGTGCTGAGTTAAAGGATTTGCGATGACCGCGCTGAAGAAAGAGACTGGTGACGCACTGACCGATGAGATGCTGAGCCTCGGTCGGGCCGCCAAAACGGCTTCACAGAAGCTCGCCCAGACGTCCCGCGAGAAGAAAGATCTCGCCCTGCGTGCCATGGCCGCCGCGATCCGTGCTCAGGCAAGTAAGATTTTTTCCGCCAATGAGCGCGACATGAAGGCCGCGAGAGAAAAGGGTCTTTCCGGGGCATTGCTTGATCGGCTAGCTCTCGATGCCGCGCGTATCGAAGGTATGGCGAAGGGTCTTGAGGAGATTGCCGAGCTGGCCGATCCTATCGGCCGATCTCTGGGCGTCTGGGACCGACCCAACGGACTTAAGATCGAGCGCGTCGGTGTGCCACTTGGTGTCATCGGTATTATCTATGAAAGCCGCCCTAATGTAACGGCTGATGCGGCCGGCCTTTGCCTCAAATCCGGCAATGCGGTGATTCTACGTGGCGGGTCAGAAAGTGCTTTCAGTGCTGCCGCTATTCTTGAATGCCTACAAGAGGGCCTTTGCACCGCCGGCCTTCCTAAAGCTGCGGTCCAGCGCATACCTACGACAGATCGGGCCGCCGTAGGTATCATGCTCGGCATGACGGAGTATATCGATGTCATTATTCCACGTGGTGGCAAAGAACTTATCGAGCGCATCGCTCATGAGAGTCGCCTTCCGATGCTGAAGCATCTCGACGGTATCTGCCATACTTATGTTGATGCAGAAGCCGATCCGGAAATGGCGCGTGCGATCGTTCTCAATGCCAAGATGCGTCGTACTGGGATATGCGGTGCGACTGAGACTCTGCTCATCGATCGGCAGGCGCTTAGATTCGCCAAGCCTATCCTTGACGACCTCATCAAGGCGGGTTGCGAGCTTCGGGGTGATCCAGAGATTCAGGCGTTCGACAGGCGCGTAGGTGCGGCGACGACCCAGGATTGGGACATGGAATATCTCGATGCCATTCTATCGATCAAGATTGTGGACGGCGTAGGCGAGGCGATCGAGCATATAGAGCGCCATTCATCCCATCACACTGAGGCGATCGTTACCGCCAATCCGGAAACCGCTGCGCGGTTTTTGAACGAGATCGATTCCGGTATTGTCATCTGGAACAGCTCAACGCAATTCGCCGATGGCGGCGAGTTCGGTATGGGAGCGGAAATCGGTATCTCAACTGGCAAGCTACACGCGCGCGGACCAGTAGGGGTGGAGCAGCTCACCTCTTACAAATACATCGTACGTGGCAACGGCCAGGTACGTCCCTGAACGTGAGCATCGTCGCGCGCAAAATCGGGATTCTCGGTGGATCATTCAACCCGGCCCATGAAGGGCACCGGGATATCAGCCTCGCAGCGCTTGCCTATCTTGGTCTCGACGAAGTGTGGTGGTTGGTCGCGCCGCAGAACCCTCTGAAAAGTCGGTTCGGGATGGCGCCTCTGGATGCCCGCATAGCCGAGGCCCAGCGCGTCGCTGCTCACCCTCGCATTCATGTCAGCGATCTGGAGCTTCGCCTTCGCACGCAATTCACCGCTGATACGCTGAAGAAAGTAGTGCGCAAATACCCGCAATACCGCTTCGTCTGGATTATGGGTGCCGATAATCTTGCCGGCATACATCGCTGGAAAAATTGGCGACAAATCTTTCATTCCGTGCCAATTGCGGTTTTTGATCGTCCGACATATACTTATAAGGCACTGGCCGCTCTTGCGGCACGACGATTCGCCTGTTTTCGGGCGCGGGAGCAAGCGGCCCGAACGCTGGTTACGTCGCCGCCGCCGGCGTGGACATTCGTGCATCATCGATTGAACCCGATCTCAGCCACTGAAATCCGTCGCAAGCGGCTCTGGGGTGAGAACGGTTCACGGGTGGCAAAACCGGCGACGCCCAGATGATTGCTAACTTGTGACGCCGGCTTGAGGAGGATGAAGGCCATTTCCGAAAAGAACATCGCGGTTCGCCGGAAAACCGCTCTCAAATCAGCCGGCACAGCAAAAACCGTCGCTAAGAAAGCTGCCCCCAAAGCAACTAAGAAAAATGCGGTGAAGCCGAAAACGGCAACGAAGTCGAAGGCAGTTGCAAAGCCCAAGATAGCTGCCAAGGCGAAGACCGCCACACCTAGAGCCGCTGCGAAAGCGAAAGCTACACGGAAATCAACCGCGAAGAAGGTTGAAGCTACCCGCCCAGCCGACGCGCGTGCGCGCCAGCTTCTGAAGTTGGTGGAGAAGTCGCTCGACGACGACAAGGCGGAGGATATCGTCTCGGTCGATCTCGCCGGCAAATCAGCTATCGCCGATTATATGGTTATTGCCACCGGTCGAAACGTCCGCCAATTGGCAGCGATGGCGCATCATATCGCGGAGAAACTGGCCAAGGCGGGTGCCAAGCCGATCAATATCGAGGGTATCAGCCAAGGTGATTGGGTGCTTGTCGATGGCAACGACATCATTGTCCATCTCTTCCGACCGGAGGTGCGCAAGCTCTATAGTTTGGAGAAGATGTGGGGCCTTGACCAGGTTGCGCCCGAGAAGCTGCAAGCCGTCGGGTAGAAAGTCTAAGGCGCGTCACTATGTGCTATTGGCAAATGTCGACATTCGTCGACTGGAGCGAATGACACTGCGACTTTAGTGATGAACGGAAACTCATGTGTCCTCTGCTTTTGCGGAGGATATTATCTTGATGCTATGCTTCCGTGAACGCCTTCGCCAGCATGCCCTGCGCAATGGCTTCGGCCCCTACCACTATGCGGTCCGCGCCAAGGTGATGGAGATGCTGTGTCTCGTCGCTTGAGAAAGCGCGAGCGACAATCTCCAGTGTCGCATTTGCCTTCCTGGCCTGTTCAACGGCTTGGCCTGCTTCGAAGGCGTTGTCTATGGCGACGAAGAGTCGCTTGGCGCCGGCGATATTTGCAGCAGCGATGGCAAACGGGTCTGCTACATTGGCGACGAGCACCTCAATCCCCTCGTCGCGCAAATGCCACGCAGTACTCTCCCGGTCCTCGATTACCAAAAACGGCAGGTCTTCTTTTTTGAGATAGGCAATGAGCTGCCTACCCACACGTCCGCCGCCCACGATCACTGTGTGATCAGCGAGGTCGGTCTTGTTTAACTGGTCGCCGGTAGCGCTTACACTTAATGCCTCGTCGCTCTTTTTCGTCTGCCAGCGGTCAATTGCCGTGAAGAGCAGTGGGTTGGCGAGGATAGAAAGGATGGCGCCGGCAAGAATGAGATCCCGGCCCTCAGGCGGTAGCAGATTGAGATCGACGCCGAGAGCGGTCAGGATAAACGAGAACTCACCAATTTGGGCAAGACTTGCCGAAATTATCAGAGCTGTTCCCCGCGGATGGCGGAAGGCTCTGACGATCAGGAAAGCCACCAGCGATTTACCAAAAATAATGATGCTACAGGTGGCGAGCACCAGCAGCGGGCTGCGAATTAATATTGTCGGATCGAACAGCATACCGACAGAGACGAAGAACAGCACCGCGAATGCGTCGCGTAACGGGAGCGATTCTTCGGCGGCGCGGTGGCTAAGCTCTGATTCTGCCAGCACCATTCCGGCGAAGAACGCACCTAGCGCAAACGACACACCGAACAGCATCGCCGATCCGAAGGCGACACCAAGCGCGATGGCGAGGACGGCAAGGCGGAAGAGTTCACGTGAGCCAGTATGGGCGATGTAATGCAGCACCCAGGGAA
>CAYOYT010000197.1:0-5402 GCA_964408245.1 uncultured Dongia sp.
TCGCCATTGCTCGTTCACTCTGCATGAATCCTAAAGTCATGCTTTTTGATGAGCCGACTTCGGCGCTTGATCCTGAGATGATTAAGGAAGTTCTTGATGTCATGATCGAGCTGGCGCGCTCAGGCATGACCATGATCTGCGTCACTCATGAAATGGGGTTTGCCCGTACGGTCGCCAATCGTGTGATCTTCATGGATAAGGGCGAGATCATCGAGCAGAACGAGCCGGAAGAGTTCTTCAACAATCCAAAATCTGAACGGACGAAACTTTTCCTTAGTCAGATCCTGCACCACTAAGAGAGCAGGGCTGCGATCGCCTTGTCAGAATCTGCTTGTAACCAGATGGCTGGAGCCGGCGCCAGGAAATCGGCCCCAGCGAGAATAAAAACTTTGGCGCGGTTGGTGTCGAAGCTTCCCGCGATAACGCTGGGTACCGTCATCATCTCGGTCCACCATGCCACGAGCTCGAGATTTTCCGGGCTTGAGCCTACGTCGAATTGGACGTAATCGGCGCCGGCCTCGGCGACCTCCATGGCGGTATGCCGCTCCAAAGGGCAGCTGACACCGACGATGCCGTTACCACCGAGGATGCGACGCGCATTTGCATAGAGCGCCGGGTCGAACAGATGCACACCGTCGGCATGCAGTTTCACCGCTAGATCGGCGTCATCCAAGAGAACCGCGACGCCTTGACCTTGTGCTAAGGGCAGAACGGATTTCGCAATTGTTGAGATGCGGACCGCATCGGTGCCCGCGATACGCAGACAGCCAATATCCGCCGTAGTAATCGCTTTTTCGAGTAAGTCGGCAAAAGCACTCACGGCAACGCCGCCTGAGAGTAGCTCGGGCGGCGTCGTGAGATAGAGTCGGCAGGTTGAGGCTTGGGCCGAGATCGCGTTATTCCTTGCCCTGATAGATCTTGATAACGGCATCGAGCATCTTTAGTGCTTCCTCGCGGGGGCGTTGAAAGGTGTTACGCCCGATGATCGAGCCATTGCCACCACCGTCGCGGATTCCGCGGATTTCGTCAAAGAGGCCGTCAAGGCCCTTCGATGCGCCACCTGAAAACACGACAATGCGCTTGCCGTTGAAGCAGGCTTGGACGACGTGCTGAATGCGCGCAGCCATCGTGCTAATGTCGATCTTTTCCTTCTCGTAGACTTTTTTTGCTTCGCCCTGTTCCAAAAAAGCGGTCGGCGGCTTCACTTTGATAATATGTGCACCGAGGAGGGCAGCCATGTGCGCAGCATACGCGCAGATATCCATAGCTGTTTCGCCATCCTTACTGATGCCGTCGCCGCGCGGATAAGACCAGACAACGACGGCAAGGCCAGCGGCCTTGGCTTCTTCCGTCATCTCGCGGATTTCTTCCATCATGTCGAAAGCGTGATCAGAGCCCGGATAAATGGTGAAGCCGATGGCTGAGCAGCCGAGGCGTAAGGCGTCGTTCACAGTGCCAGTGACAGCCTGATCCTTGAGGGTTGTGAGGCTGTTGGAGCTATTTACCTTGAGGATGGTCGGTATCTGGCCAGCAAAGGTGTCGGCACCCGCTTCGATGAAGCCTAGTGGTGCGGCATAGGCTGAGAGGCCAGCTTCGATCGCCAGGTCGAAATGGTAGTGCGGATCATACGCGGCGGGATTGGCGGCAAAGCTGCGAGCCGGACCGTGCTCAAAACCCTGGTCGACCGGCAAGATTACCAATCGCCCCGAGCCGCCGAGGCGTCCGCTCATCAGAATGCGGGCTAAATTGGCCTTCGTACCCGGATTGTCCGATTCGTAATTGGCTAGGATCTTCTTAACTTTTTGCGTCGTTTTCATGCGCTTAGCTTCCGGAGAGCGAGTGGGGGCGTTTACAGCCGCGAAAATGAAGTTGGGGCTGGTTCATAGCTCAGAATCGACAAGCAGTTCAATCCGCCCACCGGTTGATCATGTTTACGTCACGAAAATGTTGGGCGCGTCGTGATTACGCGCCCACCACAGGCTGTTGCTATATCGGCAACCTTAGCAATCATATCCGGTGCAGCTCGCAGGCAGACAAACCTTAGTCCAAGGCGCAAGGCTTCGACCGCAAGATCGCTCCGGTCTCCGCAATCCAGTACCAGGCGTGTTTCGCGCTCGGGAGCTATTTCGCGCAGGGCCCGCTGCAGCATGGAGAACCATAGCACGCCATGGGTTTGCGCTGCGTTGGCGGGGGACCATAACTCGAGGTCATTCGCTGGATGGCAAGCGAGCACGACCAGTGCCTGTGGGAGGGTAGCAATCTCGTCGATCAAGGCTGAGCCATTGGTAGCATGTTGGGAACCCAGATCGTGGGATCCTTGGCGTGAAAGGCGAAGGCCAGTTTGAAGCTTGCGGCAATACGCGTTGCGCGGTCAATGAATGCCTCGGCCAAAGGTTCTTGAAAAAGATCATGCGTCGTCTTGGAGAAGAGTTCTAGCCAACGGGTAAAATGCTTCGGCTCGATCTCGGTGATCTTTATGTGAGGAGGAATAGGCCGACCCTTGTATTGCCCGGAGGTTAGCATCACCGACGACCAGAATCTGCACATCATCTTGAGATGCTCTGTCCAATCGTCGCCGATAATGCGCGAGAAGATCGGGCCGAGCTCGGTGTCTTGGCGGATACGCGCATAAAAGGCTGCGACCAGATCTTCGATCTGGCTTTCAGTGGGAACGACCGGATGGCCGGAGGTGGTCAACATCAAGCGAACCTTAAGTGTGAGTGCTGTTTAGATAAATAGTACAATTGTTTGCGACAAGATGACCTCGCAGAAAGGCCAGCAGGCCGTTCTCCTCTCAATGAAGTGATCAAAAACGGTCCGTGGCAATCTAGCGCCATACCTGAGCTCGAGAGATATCGAAATAAGCCCATCATGGGTGCTATGAGGATGTTATGCGGAAAATATTCCTTATCTTGCCGATATTGCTCACGGCCTGCGGATATCATAGCGGCTACACACCAAATTACTCGAACCCACTCTATTCGAGCACGACCTATTCGAATCCGGGCTATTCCACGGGTGCAGTCTATAAACGGTTGGTCATCGGCCTATGCGTGCGACAACGGCTATGGGAACGCTGCAAGGTTTTCGCCTAAGACTAAGGGCTGATCTGCGACCGTGCCCGGCATGTATGCTATGACCGCTATGGCGTCGATTATTACGCGACGTCGGAATATCTAGGTAAGAAATCGGCCAAATACGGGACCAAGAAGTATCGGGATCGAGCTTTTATCTTCGCTCCGCAGCAAGGCGTCGTCTGCGATCGCCGAAGCGAATCCTGCTCCGATGGCAATGGCCTAAACGCAGCCCTGACTCGGAAGTATTTCAGCAAAGACGACACCCGGCGGGTAGCTGGCTAGGCGTTAGCCGACATGTTCTCGCCGCAGGCGGGCGTGGCCTGCAATCGCGCGACACAGGTTTGCAGTAATGTGGGTGGGACGAGTGTCGATCTGACGCAGCTCTATTTTGGCCGACAGGCTGCGGTCAATCTTGCTAACAGCATAACTCTCCTGTTGCTCTCAAGGTCATGGCACCCGAAACGGCTGCTCCTACGTCAGCGTCAGCAGCTACGTCCAAAACACCGGGGACGCCGCGGTCGGATGTGTCAATAGAGGCTCCAGACGGCCATAGAGCCTATACCGCAGGCAAAGCCGGTAAGTAGCCGCAATCCGAGCCGGAACCGCTGCAAGTGCTGCAATCCGCGCCCACAGCCTCTCCCGCCGTGTCCGAGCCGACAACGCCTATCCCTCAACCGGCAGCTGAACCGGTCTCCGAGGCCGCATCTGCCCTGACGCAAGGCAGGGAGTATATCGCAGGTAATGTTAACAGCCATCCTTGCTATTCAGAATAATTCGCAATATCGTTTTCCCTTACCTTCACAGCGACGTCTCGACAGTCCGGATTGGGGCAGGGCGCCGCGCTGCCGCGAGAGTTGGTTCCTTGACCGCCATCTATACCGCTGCCACAGCACCGGGACGCCTTTTCCCTGCCATGATGAGATGGCCTCGCGCCTGGAATGTCCTGGCCTGGGCAATTGCATTGGCCGTGGCATTTCCCATTCTTGCCGTCTTTTCCAATATCTTTGCGGCGAAAGGTGAGATCTGGCGGCATCTGGCCGAGACCGTGCTGTCGAGTTATATCGTCAATTCGCTGCTGTTGGTGAGCGGTGTCGGCATAGGCGTATTGTTGATCGGTGTCCCAGCGGCATGGATGGTGACGCTCTGCCGTTTCCCGGGTCGTCGGATTTTGGACTGGGCGTTGTTATTGCCGATGGCGATGCCCGCTTATGTCATCGCCTATACCTATACCGGTTTGCTCGATTACGCGGGGCCGGCCCAAACTGCATTAAGGGATATTATGGGGATGGAAGGCGGCCTGCGCTGGATTCCTGATATCCGCTCGCTCCCTGGCGCCATCGTCATGCTGGCGCTCGTGCTTTACCCTTACGTTTATCTGTTGGCCCGTGCGGCGTTTCTCGAGCAATCGGCTTGCGTGCTCGAAGTCAGCCGGACCTTAGGCTGCTCACCGTGGCGTGGCTTCTTTCGCGTGGCTCTGCCGCTCGCCCGGCCAGCCTTAGTTGCCGGCGTGGCATTGGCGCTGATGGAAGCGCTCAATGATTTCGGCACGGTTCAATATTTCGGCGTTGATACGCTGGCAACAGGGATCTATCGCGTTTGGCGCGGCATGGGTGACGCCACGGCTGGGTCCCAACTCGCTGCCCTTCTGTTGCTGATCGTATTTATGTTCCTAGCGCTTGAACGTTGGTCACGGGGGCGGCGCAGCTTCGCCCATACAACTACCCGCTATCGACCGCTACCGCGCTATCAGTTGAGGGGATGGCATACTGCAGCTGCCATCGTCGGCTGCGCTTTGCCAGTTGTCCTCGGCTTCCTACTGCCGGCCATTGTTCTCGTCTATTGGGCGATCGCAAATCTCGATGCCTGGTTCGGTGAAAAGTTTCTTATGCTTATCAGCAACAGCTTCTTCATGGCGGGCTTTGCCGCAGTATTGGCTGTATGCCTTGCCTCGGTTCTGGCATATGCCCTGCGCCTGCATCCCGCACGACCCACGCAATTGGCAGTGCGAGTGGCAAGCCTGGGCTATGCCATTCCTGGTCCCGTATTGGCGATCGGTATCCTGTTGCCATTTGCCGCGATCGACCAGGCGATCAATGTCTGGGCCAAAGCAAGTTTCGGTCACACGTTTGGTTTGGTGCTGAGTGGTACGCTGGTCGCCGTCATCTTTGCCTATCTCGTACGCTTCCTCACAGTAAGCCTCAACGTTGTCGAGGCGAGTCTTGGTAAAGTGACGCGGTCGATGGATTTCGCTGCACGCTCATTGGGGCGCTCACCGTTGCGAACGCTGACGGATGTACATCTGCCGATCATGCGCGGCAGCCTTTT
>CAYOYT010000198.1:0-5376 GCA_964408245.1 uncultured Dongia sp.
AAGCGTCTAGGCCATCCGCGCCCCCATCCAAGGCTAACTGCGGCTCATAGCGCGCGACCTCTGGTTCTAGCCCCGCGATATCGCCGCTCCGGATATAGGGCGGGTTGCTGACGATAATGTCGAATTGAGCCGGATCATCGCTTGCTAAAGCGGCATCCCACGCGCCCACGCGCCAAGCAACATGTGCGGTGAGCCCAAGTGATGCCGCATTATGTTCGGCAATCTTCAGCGCGGCCGGACTGAGATCGATCGCCCAGCCGCGCGCCGATGGTAGCTCGGCAAGTAACGTTAGCAGCAGGCAGCCAGAACCGGTGCCGAAATCGAGCACGCGATAATCGCGCTGCCGATCATACAGCTGGTCTAGCACAGCCTGTATCAGCGCTTCGCTATCGGGCCGCGGGTCAAGCACGTCGCGGCTGACGATGAAAGGCCGCGACCAGAACTCGCGCACGCCCAGCAGATGCGAGATCGGCTCACGCGCCACACGCCGCGCCAGCAAGGCGCGATATTTCTCTGCAGCTGTCGGATCCACGCTGCGCTCGGGAAAACCGATCATGATCGTCGGCGTGATCTGTGCCGTCATCCCCAGGAGCAGTCGCGCCTCGCGCGCGGGCGCCTCGATGCCGGCTGCTTTGAGCGCCTTCATTCCGTCACTCAACAGATCGGCAATGCGCGTGCTAGAATTCATGCCGCCGCTTCCGCTCTCATTCTACGTCAGCCAATCTTTCCGCCTGATCATGAGCAATCAGTGCCTCGATTACTTCGTCGAGCGACTCACCTTCCACGATGCGATCAAGTTTGTAGAGCGTCAGATTGATGCGATGATCGGTACAGCGCCCTTGGGGGAAATTGTAGGTGCGGATACGTTCCGACCGATCACCGGAACCAACCTGGCTCTTGCGGTTGGCCGAGCGTTCCGCGTCAAGCTTCGAGCGTTGCAAGTCGTAAAGCCGCGCCCGCAGGACCTTCAGTGCCTTAGCCTTATTCTTATGCTGCGATTTTTCATCCTGCTGCTGCACAACAAGCCCAGTCGGCAGATGCGTGATACGCACCGCGCTGTCTGTCGTGTTGACCGACTGCCCGCCGGGACCGCTCGAACGGAACACGTCGATCCGCAAATCCTTCTCGTCGATTTTGATATCGACCTCTTCCGCTTCCGGCAGGACCGCCACCGTCGCTGCAGACGTATGAATGCGGCCAGAAGCCTCAGTTTCCGGCACGCGCTGAACACGGTGGGCGCCGGACTCGAACTTTAGTCGCTCGAACACATTGCGGCCGGTGATCGACGCCGTCGCATCGCGATAGCCGCCGAGCCCTGTCTCGCTGATATCCATCGGCTCGAAACGCCAGCCTTTCAAGGCGGCGTAGCGCGCATACATACGAAACAGCATCGCCGCAAAGAGCGCTGCTTCCTCGCCCCCTGTGCCAGCGCGTACTTCGAGGATAGCGTTGCGGGCATCCGCTTCATCCTTGGGAAGAAGCGCCAACCTTACCTGCTGTTCAAGATCCGGCAAGCGCCTCTTCAGCTCAGCCAGTTCTTCTTCCACCAAGGATTTCATCTCGGCATCCGCAGTTGGATCCGCCACCATCGCCGAAAGATCAGCAACGTCCCTGTCAGTCTTCTGCAATGCCATGATAGTTTCAACGATAGGGCCTAGATCGGCATATTCTTTGGAAAGACGCACAAAATCCTGCGCGTCCTTCTGCCCGCCGCTTGCCAGCAGCGAAGTCAATTCTTCATGTCGCTTGACCACCCGGCCAAGCTTCTCGCGAAACGACATCTTCTTTCAGTCTCTTTCTCTACAAGGCTTCGGGAATGCCCTACTCCGCGAGCGGAGCCACGGTTTTCCTGTTGTCTCCTACTCCTCATCCAGCCCGAACAACCGCCGCGCGGCGGCGTCGAGCGAGGCATCGGGTTGAGTCTGTTTCAGCGCCAGGCTCGGTCGGTGCAGCAGGCGTGCGATGAGGCGCCGTGTCAATTCGGGCCCGTCCATCTGCGGATTTTCTGCGAGAAGAGCCGTACGCTCCACTTCAAAATGCGCCCGCAAGATTGCAATGGTGTCGGCGGCCTTACGTTCTTCGAGTGCGCGGCGGAAGTGCACGAGCTCGGCATCGATCAGGGCATAGGCGGCGGTCTGCGCTTCAATCCGCTCCTTGCGGCCAGTCATCGCGAGGCGCTCTAGATCCTCAAAACTGTAGCGGAAGGCATCGTCCACTTTATCGATCGCCGGATCGATGTCGCCCGGCACGGCAAGATCGAGCAAAAGGATCGGTCGTCGCCGCCGCTTTTTGAGTGTCGCCTTTACCAAGGGTGCCGTGATTATGTATTTGAGGCTGTCTTGCGCCGCCACAACGATATCGGCATCGACCAGCGCCTCATCCAATTGTTCTGGCGTGAAGGCATGAGCCTGCCGACGCAGCGCCATTTTACGCGCGTGGGTTGGCGTCGGGTGCACCACCGCCCAGCGTTTAATGCCGGCCTCCGTCAGCTGATCGGCGACTAACTCACCAAGATCGCCGTCGCCAATCAAAAGGGCCGCCGCCTTGTCGAGCTTACCATGAACCTGACGCCCCAGCTTCACGACGCAAGCCGCCATCGACACTGATTGCGCTGCGATATCGGTCTCGCTGCGCACACGTTTTGCCGTAGCTAAGGCTGCCTGCAGAACACTGTCGAGCGCGCTGCCCGACATGTCGGAGCGCGTCGCCAAGCGATAAGCATCTTTCACTTGGCCCAATACCTGCGGCTCACCGATGACCTGGCTTTCCAGCGACGCGGCAACGCCAAAAACATAGCGCAGGGCAGTATCCTCGCTCAGCACATGAAGCTGTGATACCACCTCGGCGACAGCATGTCCGGCCGCTTCAGCGATGAGCATCTTAATGTCGGCTTCTGCGCGTGTTTTGTCCGTGACTGCTGCCCACACTTCGCAGCGATCGCAGGTCGCTAATACTATAGCCTGGTCGAGACCCACCTCGCGGCAGCGCATGAGCAGGCGCATGGTATCGGATTCGTCACCCTGCAGATGATCGCGCAGCAAAATGGGTGCACGCTTATATTCGACACCGACTACCAGGAATGTGCGCGGCGCTATCACAAGCGGATCACCGATAGGCGGCGAGTGCCGCCTCTAAATCGTCAAGGCGCACATTTTTTTGTTCGCCTGTATCAAGCAACTTCATCGATGCCTCGCCTTTGGCTAGCTCGTCATCACCCAGGATGATGGCGACCACCGCCTCGATCTTGTTGGCGCGTTTCATGCGCTTGCCCATATTGCCGCTGAAACCAAGATCGACGAGAAAATCTTTTGACCGCAAATCACCTGCAAGTTGTGCCGCCTTGCGTTCGGCGGCTTCACCCAGCGGCACGATGGCGATGGGCCGCGCCGGCGCCGGCGTTTCCTTGAGCAGCATGGAGCAGCGTTCGACGCCGCTCGCCCAACCGACACCTGCCGTTTCCGGTCCGCCCATTACACCGATAAGTCCGTCATAACGCCCACCGGCCAATACCGTTTTCTGCGCACCGAGATCGGCACAAGTGATTTCAAAACAGGTGTGACAGTAATAATCAAGGCCGCGCACCAGGCGCGGGTTGATGCGATAGCCGATGTTCAGCGTATCGAGTCCTTCCTTCACTCGACCGAAGAAATCCTGTGCCGCCTGGCTAAGATAGTTAGTATAAATCGGCGCATCGGCGACGATCTTCTGGTCGTTTTCGTCCTTGCTGTCGAGCACGCGCAAGGGATTCTTCTCCAGCCTGTCGAGGCTATCCTGTGTGAGGCGATCGCGAAAATCATTTAGATAATCGATCAGCACGCGGCGATAAGCCTGGCGACTCTCTGTGTCGCCAAGTGTATTTAGTTCGAGCTCGCAGCGATCCCAGGCGCCGATGCGGCGCAAGAATTCTACGCCGATAGCGATCACCTCGACATCACCGGACGGTTCCTTGACGCCCAGTAGTTCGACACCGGTTTGGTGAAACTGCCTTAGGCGGCCCTTCTGCGGCCGCTCGTACCGGAACATGGGGCCGACATAAAAATATTTCAGCGGCAGATGCTGCGTAAGCCCACCGGAGATAAGCGCCCGCGCCACACCCGCCGTTCCCTCTGGACGCAACGTGACTGTCTCCCCGCCCTTGTCGGTAAAGGTGTACATCTCCTTAGTGACAACATCGGACGTATCACCGAGTGTCCGCTTGAACACCTCGGTGAATTCAAAGATCGGGGTGGCGACTTCGTGATAACCGAAGCACAAAGCGGCGCGGCGCGCTGTATCCGCTACTTCGCGGAAGCGCCGCATATCTTCGGGCAACAGGTCGTGAGTGCCGCGCACCGGCTGCAAGGCTGACATCTGAATATTCCGGATGGTCTAGTCGTGAGAAGGATTGATCGACGGATCGGCAGTACAAGACAGTTCGATAGTTAGCCCGCTACTCAGCGGCTTCTGCCTTTTTGGCTGCCTCTAGCGCGGCTGCTTTCTGCTCGATGAGCTCGGCCATATGCTCGACGATGTCCTGATCCTTCAATCTGTGATGCTGGTTGCCCGCGATATAAACCATATGTGTGTTGTTGCCGCCACCAGTGAAACCGATATCAGTCTCGCGCGCTTCGCCCGGACCATTGACGACGCAGCCGATGATGCTGACCGACATCGGGGTAGTTATATGAGCAACGCGCTGCTCAAGCGCCTCGACAGTCTTAATGACGTCGAAATTCTGCCGCGCACAGGATGGACATGAGATGATGTTGACACCGCGGTGACGCAGGTTTAGCGACTTCAATATGTCGAAACCCACCTTCACTTCTTCTACTGGATCGGCAGAGAGCGAAACACGAACCGTATCACCGATGCCGGCCCACAACAGCGAACCAAGGCCAATCGACGATTTCACCGTGCCAACGCGCGTGCCGCCGGCTTCGGTGATACCGATATGGAGCGGATAATCGCAAGCATCGGCAAGGCCCTGATAGGCCGCGACCGCCAGAAACACATCCGACGCCTTGACACTGATCTTAAACTCGAAGAAATCATGGTCTTCCAGGATCTTCGCGTGGTTGAGCCCGCTTTCGACCATCGCTTCCGGACATGGCTCGCCATAGCGCTCTAGGAGCTCACGCTCGAGCGATCCGGCGTTGACACCGATGCGCATCGAACAGCCGTGATCCTTGGCCGCCTTCACGACTTCACGGACGCGGTCAGCGCTACCAATATTACCGGGGTTGATGCGTAAGCATGCGGCACCTGCTTCAGCTGCTTCGATGCCGCGCTTGTAGTGGAAGTGGATATCCGCGACGATCGGCACATCAACTTGCTTCACGATTTCCTTCAACGCCTTGGTCGAATCCTCGTCGGGGCAAGATACACGCACGATATCTG
>CAYOYT010000199.1:0-5351 GCA_964408245.1 uncultured Dongia sp.
GTGTAGCAACGACTATCTCGGTCAGAGCCAAAATGGATCTGTCATGGCGGCGATGCAAGATAGCATCATCCGTAGCGGTGCCGGTGCTGGCGGCACGCGCAATATCTCGGGTAATAGTCACGAGTTGGTGAAGCTCGAGCGCGAGTTAGCGGCTTGGCATGAAAAAGAAGCATCGCTTACTTTCACTTCTGGCTTTGCCGCCAACGAGTCCGCCTTGAGTACACTTGCCAGACAGCTTCCCGGCTGTATCGTCTTTTCCGACGCCTCGAATCACGCTTCGATGATCGCCGGCATTCGTAACAGCCGCGCAGAGTATTATGTCTTCCGCCATAATGACGTAGAACATTTGCGTGATTTACTTGCCTCTACCCCGACCGATAAACCCAAACTAGTCGCATTCGAAAGCGTCTATTCGATGGACGGCGATATCGCGCCGATCGCTGCGATCTGCGACATCGCGGAAGAATTCGGCGCCCTCACTTATTTGGACGAAGTCCATGCCGTAGGCCTTTATGGACTAACCGGTGCTGGTGTCGCCGCGCGTGAAGGCTTGTCGCATCGCCTCGATGTAATCCAAGGAACGCTTGGTAAGGCTTTCGGCCTTATGGGCGGGTATATCGCTAGTTCCGCTTTGCTGATCGATTTTGTGCGCAGCTTCTCACCAGGTTTCATTTTCACGACCGCTTTGCCGCCGGTCATCGCCGCCGGTGCTCGTGCCAGCCTAAAAAGCCTTATCATCGCCACCGATCTACGCGGTCGTCATCAGGTCAATGCGGCAAGGCTCAAGCAAATGCTGGCGGAAGCCGAACTGCCGATGCTTGCCAATAAAAGTCATATTGTCCCCCTGATGGTGGGCGACGCAGATGCCTGCCGCGCGGTCGCGCGCCGTCTGCTCGAACACCACAAGATTTATGTCCAACCGATTAACTATCCGACCGTGCCGCGGGGCGGAGAAAGATTGCGCCTCACACCGACGCCCTATCACGATGAAGCCCTTATGCAGACGCTAGTTGCCGCCCTCAAAGAAATCTGGCGTGAATTGTTTCTTCCGCGCGCCGCCTGAAAATACTGAACCCAACATGATTCTATGACAGCACGCCACAATCGCTATATGGACAGCAGTGTTCTACATTTGACTCGAGTGCGCCATGCGACAAGCCGATTAAACAGGATTTATTGATGATCAAACGACCCACAATCCATCTGAAATCGAGTGAGGAACGGCGTATCCTCGGCGGGCATCCATGGGTCTATTCCAACGAGCTGCAGCCCTCTCAAGATTTGAAAAGTATCAAGCCGGGAAGCATCGTCACACTGCGCCAAGCCGACGGTAAGCCGATCGCTCTGACCTTCTTCAACAGCAAATCGCTCATCAGCGGCCGGGTCATCACGCGGGATCACAACGCCGAGATCGACGTCGCTTTCTGGCGACGACGACTGGAACGCGCACTCAAGTTGCGTGATCGCTTGATCGACGTGCCCTTCTATCGCCTCGCCCATGCCGAGGCGGACGGCTTTCCCGGCTGCGCCATTGATCGCTATGGGGATGTCGTTGTGATTGAGGTTTCCAGCGCCGGCATGGATTCCGAAATCGATGCTCTGGCTGCGGCCGTTGACGCCCTGCTCGCACCGCGCGTCATCCTTGCCCGCGGTGATGGCCCGGCGCGTGAACTTGACGGCCTTGTCCCCCTGGACCGCGTGATGAAGGGCAACCTCGATAGACCGATCGAAGTGATCGAGAACGGCGTCAAGTTCGAATGCGATCCTCGCGCAGGTCAGAAGACCGGCTGGTTCTTCGATCAGCGCGACAATCGCGCACTCATCGCGCGCCTCGCCAAGGGCGCTAAGATACTCGACGCATATTGTTATATGAGCGGCTTCGGTAATCAGGCTTTGAGGGCCGGAGCAGAACACGTGCTGGCACTTGACCGCAGTGCGTCAGCGCTGGAATTTGCCAAGCGCGCCGCAGAACTCAACGGCACGGCGCAAAGATTTGAGACCCGGATTGGCGATGCGTTTGACGTGCTTCCAGAAATTGCGCAAAGTCAGCGGCGCTTCGACATTGTCGTAGCCGATCCACCGGCTTTCGTAAAATCACGGAAAGATTTCCATCAAGGCGCCCGCGCTTACCGCAAGCTCGGGCGCCTTGCTGCATCCTGCGTTGGCAAAGACGGCATTTTTATGCTGTGCTCGTGCTCGCACAACATGCCAGCCGACGAGTTGATTAGGCAGGCAGCGCGTGGCATCCACGAAGCCGGCCGCAATGCACGCTTACTCTACCACACGGGCGCCGCACCGGATCATCCCGTCCACCCGTTGTTACCAGAGAGCGCCTATTTGAAGGCTTTGACCTTCGCGATCGAATAGAAAAGACCTGCAACACACATCGTGGTAAAGCCAAGACCACCCCAGTAAGGCGTGCCCTCAGCGGCGCGTGATGCGACAAAGAGCCCCGCCAGGGCAAACACAGCCAACAAAATGATGAATAGGAGCCATTCTAATTCGGCTTTTGCGCTCTGATCGAGTTCAGCTTTCACAGATTATCTACAATACATGAAAAGTATGCGCATTATTGCCCGGGTGAGCGTTCAGTTCAATCCACTTGAACTGCTGACGGCAAGGTCAGGGCAAAAATGGCGCCGCCACCATTGCTTTCCACCAGGCGCAGATCCCCGCCCTGTGCACGCATCAGTTCTCGGGCGATAGCGAGGCCCAATCCCGTGCCACCGACTCGGGCCGACCCCTTGAAAGGAATAAAGAGATTTTCCAGCGCCTTGGGCGACAGCCCGGGACCGTCGTCGGTGATCAAAATTTCCAACGATCCTACCTCATCTCGTGCAGCGATGGTCACGGTCGCAGCACCCATTTGCAAGGCATTCTCTCCAAGATTGCGCAGGATACGATAGATCTGCCCGCGATCGGCACGGATCTTTTGCCCGGATGCCACGTTGCTTAACCAAGTCTTTCCATCCGTGAGCAACTTGCCAAGGCTCTCGCCAACCTCATCGACCAGCTCGCTAAGCGCAAAGATCTCGAATTCGGGCTTAGGCGGCCCCTCGCGCGTGAAATTCAGCGTGTCGGAACAGAGATCCACAGCCCGGTCAAGTGATCGCAGTAGAGCTGGCGCCAGCTTACTTACCTCGGGATTGTCGCTTTCAGCGAGGCGGTCTGTGACCAACCGCGCCGTTGCCAGAATACCGCGCAGGTCGTGGTTGATCTTTGTGACGGCAATACCCAGGGCAGCAAGTCGCGCGCGTTGCTGCAACGCTTGCCGTACTCGGTCTTGCATCTCCCCGAACTCGCGCTCCGCCAGGCCGATTTCATCGCCGCGGCTTGTCTCGCCAAAATCGCCACGCTGTATCTCCGGCTCTTGCCGAAAAGCCACCATACCGCCGGTCAGGCGCCGCATTGGCCGGATGATGAGCCATTGCAAGGCACCGAATAACAGCGCCGCCGTGATCAGCGAGATGACGATGGAAAAACCGAGCACGCGCCAAGAATAAGCAATCACCGCCTGCCTTAACGGCCATTCGTCAAAAACGACGTCGACCACAACATCCGCCGCACGCGGTGAATAGCCTTTGACACGCATCACTCGGTTACGGCTCTGCCACAAAATCTCAAACCCGTCTTCCAGTAACGGCAGGAAACCGCGATTGCCGAGATCAACCGTGACATCGACTAGAAGCGATGGGCTCGAGCCACGCAAGATCAGATTTTTTCCGTCACCGGTGCGCAGCGCGATGATGCGGGCGCCGACGTGATTAAGAAGCCGCACCTCCAGTTCCGGATCGATCATATAATCCGGTGTGGCCTCCAAAGCGAGGATTGCGAGATGCGCGTTACTGAGCTTTTCCTGAAGCAAGTCTAGGCGAAAACGGGCGATGGATGGAGCGTAGATCAAAATTTCGCTCACGAGCACAAACAGAATTGTCAGCACCAGCACACGGGCCGACAGGCCGCGGCCAAAGCTAGGCAGCCTGACCTCGGTATTACTCATGGCAGTTTTAACAATCCGCGAACCAGTGCCCGCACACCTGTGCTGAACAAGCGTGGGGCATAATAATTTCCAGCCACCCGCTTCGATACTTCCGAAAGAGTCGGGTATGGCAACAACAGCCCCGCCATAGCGGAAAGCTTCAACCCACGTCCCATTGCCAAGCACCAGGGCGCGAGCAGTTCACCGGCCTGCTGGCCGACGATCCCTACTCCCAGTATCTGACCGCTTGCACGCAGGACAATTTTGATGCGGCCAGCCTCGGACATTTGCGCGCGCGCCCGATCGTTGACATCGAAATCGAGAGCTTCAACGCGAACATCCTTAAATCGGGCGCGCGCCGAACCTTCCAGCATTCCCACATAGGCAAGTTCTGGATCGGTGAAGGTCATCCAAGGAATAAGATTCGGGTTTGCTTTTGTTCGCAGGCGAAAAAGAATATTCCGCAGCACGATACTACCCTGATAACGCGCGACGTGGGCCAAGGCTGGTTCACCCACGCAATCGCCAATTGCATAGATGCGTGAATTACTGGTCCGCAAATGCCGATCAACCCCGATCGCATCACCATTCAACATCACCTTCGCCTTATCGAGGCCGAGTCCATCTATTCTTGGCTTGCGCCCCACAGCAACCAGGACATGGCTCACCGTAATCTTGCTAATCGCCCCTTCGTTGTCGACAAGATGGACAGAAATTCGCGTCGCGGTCTTCTCAAGCCGGACGATATTTGTCCGCTCCCGCAGGTCGATTCCCTCGGCGATCAGAGCCTGCCGCACGAAGTTCACTAGTTCATCATCTTCCTTGGGCAGCAGCCGAACCATTTCGACCAGCGTGACCTTGGCACCGAGACGCCGTTGCACCTGCGCCAATTCCACACCGGTAGAGCCACCGCCAATTACCAGCAAGTGTTCGATAGCTCCCATTTCGGCAAAGATCGTCTCATTGGTGAGGCTTCGAACGCTGTCGAGTCCAGAGATCGGCGGCAAGGCAGTGCGTGAGCCGCTGGCGATCACGAAGCGCTTCGCCTTGATCCGCGACTCACCCACCGTCACACAATCTGGTGCATCGAACGACGCGCTGGCACGGATCACCTTAACGCCCATCGCCTCTAAACGCTTTATCGAATCCTGCGGCGCGATGCCAGCGATGACGGAAGTTATGTGCTTGGCAAGATGATTGCGGTCAATAATCGGCGTCAGGCAGGCGATACTAAATTTCTCGGGCCGTCTTCCGATGGTGGCGTAATCAGCCGCTGCCAGCAAAGCTATTGAAGGTATAGAGCCTTGATTGAGGCTTTCACCACCCATCCCACCCATCCCACCCATCTCGCCCGTATCGATTAGCACGACGC
>CAYOYT010000200.1:0-5350 GCA_964408245.1 uncultured Dongia sp.
GGTAGTGCCTCTGCCCAGCCACCGAATGTGTCATCGATGGTGAGAAAATTGACCTTCGTGAAATCCTTCTCATGTTTGGCCGCGACCGTCGGATCGATCGGGCGGTAGAAGTTCTTCGCGGCAATCTCTTGTCCCTCAGGTGTATAGAGATAGTTGAGATAAGCTTCCGCAACCTTGCGCGTGCCATGCTTGTCGACGACCTTGTCGACCAACGCGACCGGTGGCTCGGCGAGAATACTGATGCTGGGGACCACGATGTCGAACTGGTCCGGCCCCAGTTCCTTAACTGCAAGGAATGCCTCGTTCTCCCAAGCGAGGAGAACGTCGCCGATGCCGCGCTGGACGAAGGTGGTGGTAGAGCCGCGGGCACCGCTATCTAGCACCGGCACATGCGTGTAAAGATTCTTTACAAAAGCCTTGGCTGTGTCGACCGAACCACCCGGCTGCTTCAGCGCCCAACCCCAAGCAGCAAGATAATTCCAGCGCGCACCGCCGGAGGTCTTTGGGTTCGGCGTGATCACCTCGACGCCGTCTTTGATAAGATCGCCCCAATCCTGGATGCCCTTTGGATTGCCTTTGCGCACCAAGAAGACGATGGTTGAGGTATAGGGCGATGAATTGTGCGGCAGGCGTGTCTGCCAGTCTTTCGGCAGTAGGTCGCCCTTTGCGGCGATCTCGTCGATGTCATAGGCAAGTGCCAGGGTAACGACATCTGCTTCAAGCCCATCGATCACAGCCCGCGCCTGCTTGCCCGATCCGCCATGGGAAGCTTCAATGCTGACCTTTTCGCCATTCTCCTTCTGCCAATGCTCAGCAAAAGCCACGTTGAATTCCTTATAGAGCTCGCGTGTAGGGTCGTATGAGACGTTGAGCAGTTTGGTTTCCGACTGGGAAAAGGCGGGTAGAGCGGTAGTGAAAAGCGCGGCAAGGATCGCCGCAATGGAAAGAGAACCTCTTGAAATCAACATGTTAGCCTCCTAGAACGCGACTGGCCGCGCCAATTTATATCTCGCTAGGTGAAGGTCTCACCTAACAAAATACTAAAACTCTATCGATATAGTAGACAAACGAGGTTCACTTGAAAAGGCCACAAGATTTTCTCATGGCTGCCGCCTTTCGCCATGATGATGAAAATTCGCCCTTCCATGTTAAATACCTCATAAAGTTGGCGATTATTATTTAAGTTCCGAAAGCACCCGCGCCCTCATGTTTTCCTTGCGCTCCTTCGCTACCGTCGGTGGCATGACTCTGATAAGCCGGATTCTCGGTTTTGTGCGCGAAGTGCTGATCGCCCAGATCTTTGGTACCGGTCCGATCGCCGACGCCTTTATTGTAGCCATGCGATTTCCCAATCTGCTGCGTCAGGTTTTCGCGGAAGGCGCATTTAGCGCAGCCTTTGTGCCCGTCTTCACGCGACATTTGACGGAGCGTGGCATATCAGGTGCCAGGGTCTTTGCCGAAGAAGTGCTTTCTTTACTGCTCGTTGCTCTTCTCGTCGTGCTGGTGGCGGCTGAACTGGCCATGCCCTGGCTCATTCACATCTTCGCGCCGGGTTTCGATGCCGATCCGATGAAGTTCCAAACGGCGGTGCTCTTAACCAGCATTACTTTTCCTTATATTGTCTTCATGTCGCTCTGTGCGCTGCAGGGCGGCATGCTCAACGGTCTGCATAAATTCGCCGAGAATGCCGTGGCGCCGGTCATTCTCAATGCGATCCTCATTGCTACCTTGTGGTTCATCAAGGGCAATGCATTGTTTGTGGGCGAGGCGCTTGCCTGGTCGGTAACGTTGTCGGGGCTGGTGCAGTTTCTATGGCTTGCTAATGCCTGCCGGCGGGCTGGATTGGTGCTGCGCCTGCCATTGCCACGATTGACACCTGATGCTTTACAATTGTTCAAGCTGATGGTGCCCGGCATCTTCGGTGCCAGTGTGGTGCAAATCAATCTCGTTGTTTCCACCATTCTTGCCTCGTTGCATCCCGGTTCTGTTTCCTTCATCTATTACGCCGATCGGCTTTATCAATTGCCGCTGGCCCTCATCGGCTCGGCGATTGGCGTGGTACTGCTGCCTGCCTTGACGCGGGCCCTCCGCAGCAGTGATCCACAGGCCGCGATGCACATGCAGAATCGTGCGTTGGAATTAGGCCTCGTGTTTTCGCTGCCTTCTATGGTCGGGTTGATCGTGGCGGCGCTTCCTATCGTCACCACGGTTTATCATCGCGGCGCCTTCACATATGACGATGCTCAAGCAGTTTCGATCGCGCTGATGATTATGTCAGCAGGACTCCCCGCTTATGTCGCTAACAAAGCGTTTACCGCGGCATTTCTTGCGCGTGAAGATACAATGACGCCCTTTCGTCAGGCGGTCATCTCGGTTGCGGTGAATATCATCATCAGTTTCTCGCTCACCTTGCCCTTCGGCTATATCGGCGTCGCGGTTGGTGCCATGGTCTCGGCTTGGGTCAATGCCATCTTGCTTGGCACCATCCTCTATCGCCGCGGTTTCCTGGCCCTCGATGCACGCTCTAAGCGCACGTTGCCGCGCCTTATCTTCGCCTGCATCGCTTTGGGTGGAACAACCTGGGGTGCCGTTAGACTGCTTTGGCCGGGCAATCAGGCGCAAACCGAGATGCAAGCTCTCTCCTTGATCTGCATCGTCGCAATCGGTGGTGCGGCCTTTGCTGCGCTTGCGTTATTGTTTGGCGTTGTCAGTTTGGCCGAGTTGCGCAAACTGCTGGGCAAGCGTTAAAGGCGATTGGCAGAGCACCAGTCGTCCGACTAATCTGGCTGGGTCAAGAGATCACCTCACGACCGGATCCGCTCATGTTCACGCCGACGCCTAGACAGAACGAGATCCTCCGCCTCGCTCGACTCAACGGGAGGTTGAATGTCGAGGAACTTGCTGCCAAATTCGATGTGACACCGCAGACCATTCGCAAAGATCTTAACGATCTGTGCGACCAGCGTCTTCTGACGCGGACGCATGGTGGCGCCATCCTGGCCTCTGGCGTTGAAAACGTTGCTTACGAAGCACGGCGGCATCTGGCGGATGCAGAAAAGCGCCGCATCGGCGAACACGCCGCTTCGCTCATTTCCAATGGTTCCTCGCTTTTTATTAATATTGGCACCACGACTGAAGAAGTGGCGCGGGCGTTGCGCGGTCACGAAGGCCTGCTGGTCATCACCAACAACATCCACGTAGCTGGCATTCTACTGCCCTCACAGCATATCGACGTTATCGTGGCTGGCGGCATGTTGCGCCGCGCCGATGGCGGCATCGTCGGCGAGCAGGCGGTCGATTTTATGTCGCAGTTCAAGGTCGATTATGCGGTGATCGGTGTCTCCGCTATCGATGATGACGGCTCGCTCCTGGATTTCGATTATCGCGAGGTACGCGTGGCGCAGGCTATCATCGCTAATGCGCGCAACGTTATTCTGGTTGCCGATTCGATGAAGTTCGAACGCTCGGCGCCCGTCCGCATCGGTCATCTCTCGGAAATAAACATCTTCGTCACGGATCGTGTGCCGCCGGAGAAGATCGGCGAGGTTTGCCGCGAGAGTGGTACGATGGTAGCCGTGGCACCGAGCGCTTCCCGTGAGGAAAATGAAGCCAGCTAACGACTTAATCTTCTTTTGCACGTGCGAAATGCGAGGTTGTCGCTACTTTACGCACTTTTTAAATGAATAACTGCGACGATTGACTAAGTAATCCACGGACATTTTCTCTTGTCTTTCGTTTGTTTTCGTTTAACGATCCAGTTCGAAAGTAAAGTAATGAAACTAATCATGTGTTACGACGCCATCCGGTATCCGTCGGGTGAGCCAAGGTCCGGTATTGCGCGAAGCGCGGCATCGGGGTCGGCCATGGTTGGCAGCGGAGGAATGCCGGATTATGTCGAGTGGCGCCAATGCAAGTGGGGCCGATATCTATGATATTGCTGTCATCGGAGGCGGCATCAACGGTTGCGGCATTGCACGCGATGCAGTTGGCCGCGGCCTCAAGACGTTGCTTGCCGAACAGAACGACCTCGCGAGCGGCACGTCATCGGCCTCGACCAAACTAATTCATGGCGGCTTGCGCTATCTCGAGCATTACGAGTTCCGTCTTGTGCGCGAGGCATTGATTGAGCGAGAGGTGCTCCTGAATGCAGCGCCTCATATCATTTGGCCACTGCGATTCATCCTGCCGCATCACAAGGGTCTGCGGTCGCGCTGGTTCATCCGCACCGGTCTCTTCCTTTATGACAATCTTGGCGGCCGCAAGATTCTCCCCGGCACACGCAGCCTCGATCTGCGCCACGATGTGGCTGGAGCGCCCCTGAAGCCAGGTTTCACCCATGCGTTCGAATATTCCGATTGCTGGGTCGAGGACGCCCGCCTGGTGGCCTTGAATGCCAGGGATGCCGCTGAACGCGGCGCTGATATCCATGTCCGGACGCGCTGCATTTCAGCGCGACGCGAAAATGATCTATGGCGTCTCAAATTCGAAAGCCAGGATGGCACTATTATCGATGCCCGAGCCCACGTACTTGTCAATGCGGCGGGGCCGTGGGTCTCGAGTTTTCTCGGCGAGGCGGTCGGTATGAACGCTCCCGACAAGATCCGCACCGTGAAGGGCAGCCATATAGTGGTTGAAAAGCTTTTCGATCACGACCGCGCCTATATCTTCCAGAATGCCGACGGTCGCATCTGCTTCGCCATTCCCTATGAGCAGGATTTCACTCTGATTGGCACGACCGATGCCGACTATCAGGGCGAGCCGGGGAAGGTCGCGATTTCTGAAGAAGAGACCAATTATCTCCTCGCCGCCGCCAACGAATATTTCCAGGCCACCATCACGAGCGCCAATATTCGTTGGACGTATGCGGGCATTCGACCGCTTTACGATGATGGCGCCAGCAAGGCCCAGGATGCGACGCGTGATTACGTACTGAAGCTTGATCAGCAGGCCGGTGAAGCACCGCTGCTTTCCGTTTTCGGGGGTAAGATCACGACCTATCGGCGACTTGCTGAAGCGGCGCTGGAAAAGCTGCAATCTTTTTTCCCCGCAATGAAGACGCCCTGGACTGCTAACGCGACCTTACCCGGCGGTGATTTTGCCGTTAACGCCTTCGCCGCACAGGTTGGTGCATTGCAGCAGAAATATCCATTCCTCGAGCCTAATGAAGCGCGCCGCTTGGTTCGTGCTTACGGTACGCGAGCCAAGAATCTGTTGGGAGATGCGAAAATCGCTGCCGATCTCGGCCGTCGCTTTGGTCCCAGCTTGACCGAGGCGGAGGTAAAATATCTGATGCATCAGGAGTGGGCTAGAACTGCCGAAGACATCGTCTGGCGGCGTTCCAAACTGGGTC
>CAYOYT010000201.1:0-5297 GCA_964408245.1 uncultured Dongia sp.
CAGTAAGTGCGCCCGTGAGTGTCGTGCGCCATGATGACGACGATCCCTATTTGGTCGTCGCCGCTGATAAGGGTACTGCGACCTTCTCTGATATCGCCAATTCCGTGTCCCGAGATTACGGCTTTTGGCTCGACGACGCCTTCGCGTCGGGCGGATCGGCCGGTTACGACCACAAGAAAATGGGTATCACTGCCCGTGGCGCATGGGAATGCGTGAAGCGCCATTTCCGCGAGCTCGACCACGACATCCAAAATGTCGACTTCTCCTGCGTAGGCGTCGGCGACATGTCGGGTGATGTGTTCGGAAATGGTATGTTGCTCTCGCAACATACCAAGCTGGTCGCTGCCTTTAATCACATGCACATCTTTCTGGATCCTAATCCGGACGTGATGGCAAGCTTTGCCGAGCGGCAGCGCATGTTCAATTTGCCGCGCTCCGGCTGGAACGATTATGACGCTAAAGTCATCTCCGTCGGCGGTGGCATCTTTGATCGCAAGGCCAAGTCAATCAAGCTCACAGCTGAAGTGAAGCAGCGTTTTGGCTTTACGCAGGACCAAGTGACGCCCAATGAGCTGATCCAGTTGCTTCTCAAGACCGAGGTTGACCTCTTGTGGTTCGGCGGCATTGGCACCTATGTAAAGGCAAGCGACGAGACGCATGCCGATGTGGGAGATCGCGCTAATGATTCTGTGCGCGTTAATGCTGAGAACCTTCGCTGCCGCGTCATCGGCGAAGGTGCCAATCTAGGCTGCACCCAGCGTGGCCGCATCGAGGCCGCACTTAGCGGCAGGCGGCTTAACACCGATGCTGTCGATAACTCCGCCGGCGTCGACACGTCCGATCACGAAGTCAACATCAAAATCCTTATCAACGAGGCCGTGGCAGCAGGAGATCTGACCCTGAAGCAGCGCGACAAGCTTCTGGCCGAGATGACGGATGAGGTCGGTCAGCTGGTCTTGCGCGATAATTATCTACAATCTCAGGCTCTTTCGGTGGCGGAAGCGCAGAGCTATACGCTTCTCGACCAACAAGGCCGTTTCATGCGTGGCCTAGAGCGCGTGGGACGCCTTGACCGCACCATCGAATTCTTGCCTGATGACGAGACAATGCGTCTTCACGTGACTCAACGTATCGGCCTCACCCGCTCCGAAGGGGCCATACTACTCGCTTACTCGAAGATGGCGCTCTATGACGAGCTTCTGCCTTCAGATCTCCCCGATGATCCGCAGCTCGCCGACGATCTCGTCACCTATTTCCCCAAAAAACTACAGGAGGGCTATGGCCCGCTCATCCATAAGCATCGCCTGCGGCGCGAGATCATCTCAACCGTCGTTACCAACTCCCTCGTCAATCGTATGGGCGCCACCTTTGTCCATGTCATAAAGGAGAAAACCGGGCAGAGCGCTTCAGCGATCACACGCGCCTATGCCATTACGCGCGGCGCCTTTAATCTACGTGACATGTGGTCGGCCATTCAGGCGCTCGACAATAAGGTCTCGGCCAGTGTCCAGACCTCGATGCTGATCGAAATCAATCGCCTTGCTGAAGCAGCAACCCTGTGGTTTTTGCGCAACGGCGAACATCCACTCGACGTCGCCGCTAACATCACCGCCACGGAACCAGGCATTGCCGCTATCGAAGACGCGCTGCCGAAAATTATGCGGAGCAGCGATCAACAGGCTAACGCCAAGCGCCAGGGTGCCTTGCAATCGGCAGGCGTGCCGGAAGCTCTGGCCCGCCGCATCTCCCAGCTCGGCTCACTCGGCACCATCCTCGACGTGGTAAGGATTGCGGCCCAAACCAAGATTAAGGTTGAGGATGTGGCCGCGACCTATTTCGCCATCGGCGACCAATTCAACATTGACTGGTTGCGGAGTGGCGCGAAGGGTTTGATTGGCGACAGCCATTGGCAGCGCCTGGCAGTGTTCGCGATCATCGACGATCTCAACACGCACCAGCGCGATCTCACCACAGCTGTCCTTGCCAACGATCTCGCCCAGACGGGTGAAAAGGCGATCGATGGTTGGAAATCCGGCCGCACCGCCGCTTTGCCCCGTGCCGAGGCACTGTTCACTGATCTCAAGCAAGTCGGCAAACTGGAACTTGCGATGCTAGCGGTTGCTAATCGTACCCTGCGGAGTTTGCTGGATTAGGCTGCTTTCCGTCCTCTCTTAGTTGTCATCCTCGGCGAAGGCTGAGGATTCACGCGTTGCTGTCATAAATGGTCGCAAATTCGTGGGTGGTCGGCGCCCGCCGACCACCCACGAATTTCTTTGCGGCAGTAAAACTTATGGCCTCTACTTTCGCGCAAGATGACGAGGCAGGAATCACATACCTCGTTTCTTCAGCAGAAACATACCCTGCTCGCCCAGCAAATTAGCGCGCCAATTGCTGGTGAAGGCGCCGATGCGGCCACTAGCGTCAATCACCATCGCCTTTTCGATCTCAATATCAAGCTCGGCACAGAGATCGAGAAAGTCCTGAATGGTGCAGAAATGAATGTTGGGGGTGTTATACCATTTCAGAGGAATAGTTTTAGTTTCTGGCATGCGGCCGGTCCAGCCGAGTATCCAGCGCACCTTCCAATGCCCGAAATTGGGAAAAGAGACAATCGCCTTGCGACCAATCCGCACTAATTGCTCGATGACACGATGCGGGTCGCGCGTTGCCTGCAGCGTCTGCGACAGAATGACGTAATCGAAGGCGTTACTGGGATAGGCGTCAAGGTCGGTATCAGCATCGCCCTGGATAATCGAAAGGCCTTGTGTCACACCTGCATTGACACCGGCCTGGGAAAGCTCCATGCCGCGCCCATCCACTTGCTTCATGTGGACGAGATAGTCGAGCAGCACGCCATCGCCGCAGCCAATATCAAGCACGCGCGACCGGGGTTTCACCATGTCAGCGATCAATTGCAGATCGACACGGATGCGCTTGGCGGCAGCTGTTTCAGAATCGTCGAGCGCTATATGCGTCACCTGATACCCCAAATCACCTAATACCCCTGTGCCAGGCGCAGCCATCGATGAAGCCTTTCATCACGGCATAGAATTCCGGCTCGTCGAGAAGGAAGGCGTCATGGCCCTTGTCGCTCTCGATCTCGACGAAGCTCACATTGGCGGCGCAGGCATTGAGGGCATGAACCACTTCACGGCTTTCCGAGGTCGGAAACAGCCAGTCGCTGGTGAAGGAGACGAGGCAGAAGCGGGTTTGCGTGTTTTTGAAGGCCGCCGCCAATTGACCGCCGCGCTCGACCGCAAGGTCGAAATAATCCATGGCACGGGTGATGTAGAGATAGGAATTAGCGTCAAAGCGGTCGACGAAGATCGATCCCTGGTGCCGTAAATAGCTCTCCACTTGGAAATCGGCGTCGAAGCCGTAAGCCACCTTCTGTCGGTCCTGCAGATTGAGCCCGAATTTCCGATGCAGCGCCGCTTCCGAGAGATAGGTGATATGCGCCGCCATGCGCGCGACCGCGAGGCCACGCGATGGATGGGTGCCTTGTTCGAGATAAGCGCCGTTGCGCCATTCTGGGTCCGCAGTGATGGCCTGACGCCCAACTTCGTGGAAGGCGATGTTCTGGGCCGAATGACGCGCGGCACAAGCGATCGGCATCGCCGCGAAGACACGCTCCGGATAGGCCGATGCCCATTGCAGCGCCTGCATACCGCCCATCGAGCCGCCGATCACGGCGAAAAGCTGGTCTATCCCCAGATGGTCGATAAGCCGCGCCTGCGCCCGGACCATGTCGCCGATCGTGATGACTGGGAAACTCAGGCCATAAGGCAGGCTCGTTTCCGGATTGACATCGGAAGGGCCACTCGATCCCAGACACGACCCGATCACGTTGGAACAAATGATGAAGAAGCGAGTGGTATCAATCGGCTTACCTGGCCCCACCATGGCTTCCCACCAGCCAGGCTTACCCGTGATGGGATGCCGGTCGGCTACGAACTGGTCGCCGGTCAAGGCGTGGCAGACGAGGATGGCGTTGCTCTTATCCCGGTTGAGCGAACCATAGGTCTGATAGGCAATGGTAAACGGCGCCAGGGCGGCACCTGAATCCAGCCGCAGGGGTGCATCGGCACCAAAAATAAGGCGCTCGCCCGGGAAGTCCGCCCCGCCACTTGTAAATTGACGGCCGGAAGATTGGCTGTTCTGGGACGACATTAGGCTGTCAAAGCTCGCGCTTCCGAATGGGCTGGCAGGAAACCTACCAGATGCTGTCCTGTCAATGGCAAGTTTCAAGGTTTTCTTTGCTTTTCCGCCTCTTGGCCGCTATCACTGGCCCCGGCCTGCCGCCACTCGGGATAGTAGTTTGAGGCGCGGCCTTGAGGACTCATTAGACGGTTTTGGAACATGCAGGGGGCCGATAATACTGGGGGCGGCTTAGGAAACGCCATGGGTGGCGATGAGCTGGGCCAGCTCCGGCAGAAAATCGACGCGATCGATAGTCAGCTCCACGATTTGCTGATGCAGCGCACCGAGCTTGCCGTCGCTGTCGGCGCCGCGAAAGCGATGCAGCAGCCGCTGACCGGCGATTCACCGGCGGAGGGTGCCAAATTCATCCGCCCGGCGCGCGAAGCCAAGATCCTGCGCCGCCTCATCGTGCGGCATCACGGCAAGCTGCCCAAATCCGTCATCGTGCGTATGTGGCGCGAAATGATTTCTGCCCTGCTCCAGGTCGAAGGCCCCTTCGCCGTCGCCGTCTATGCGCCGGCAAGCCAGCCCGGTTTCTGGGATTTGGCGCGCGATCACTACGGCAGTCGCGTCAAGATCCTCACCTTCAGCCGCGTTGACCGGGCGCTCTCGGCCGTCATGGACGGCTCGGCCACCGTCGCAGTCTTGCCTTTCCCACGCGAAGACGACACCGGCCCCTGGTGGCGCCGCTTGCTCGGTTCGGCGCAACTACCGCATGTGATTGCTCGGCTTCCCTTCGGCGATCCCGGTAACCAGCGCAATGCGGATTTGCAGGCGCTTGTCGTCGGACGCACGCCGACGGAGGCGACGGATCGTGACCATTCGCTCATAGTTCTTGAGGCGCCAGAACCGGTAAGCCGTTCGGCCTTGCGCCAAGCCTTGGCTCGGGTCGGGCTCGTCACCAGCTTCATCCATGGCGGGCGTGACAATCTGAGCACTGATCTTAATCTCGTCGAGGTGGCAGGTTATGTGGACGGTGACGATCCGCGTCTCGGCCTCGTCGCCAGCAGCCTCGGCAAGGACGCCAGGATGTACAGTATCGGCTCCTATGCCGAACCGCTCACGAAACAAGAATTGGCTGACGACGCCAGTAGCCG
>CAYOYT010000202.1:0-1935 GCA_964408245.1 uncultured Dongia sp.
CGTTTTAACTTGGGAAAGCGGCCCTCAATCGCCTCATTGCGCTGCATTAGGGCATCGAAAGCCGCATCGGTAATCTCGGGCGCGTCTTTTTGATAGTAGAGCTTGCGATGATGCTCGATCTCCTTGGCAAGCTGCGCTAGCTCGTACTGTGCTTCCATTTGATTTAGGTCGTCGACGGCCTTCGGCGCCAACAATTTTTTCGTCGTCATGCTGCGCCTTTCAGCAGCTTGTCGGCGGCGGCGCGCGCCTCGTCACTGATTGTGGCACCGGAAAGCATGCGGGCGATCTCTTCGCGGCGCTGCTCCGATGAAAGAGTTGCCACATTCGTCGATGTCACACCTTTGACGATCTTTTTTTCCACACGCCAATGCTGAGCGCCGAGAGCCGCAACTTGGGGTGAATGCGTGATGACCAGGACCTGCAATTGGTCAGCGAGGCGCTTCAGCCTCTCACCAACCGCCGCCGCCGTCGCACCACCGATCCCGGCGTCGACCTCGTCGAAGACCAGCGTGGGGACCGGCTGCGCCTTAGACAAAGAAACTTTGAGCGCCAGCATGAAGCGAGCAAGCTCGCCACCCGAAGCGATGCGCTGGATCGGCCCTGGCTCGGCGCCTGGGTTCGTGGCAACTTCAAAGGCGATGCGATCGACGCCGCTCTCACCGAACTGCGTATCGGTAAGCGCCTCGATCCGTGTCGCAAAGCGTGCTTTTTCCAGCTTGAGCGGCGTTAGTTCCCGCGTAACGGCCGTATCCAAGGTCTTCGCCGCCTTGTGGCGCGCCTGAGTTAGTGCATTGGCAGCGGCGAGATAGATCTTGCGCGTCTCGGCGGCATGCGCGGTCAAGCCAGCAATGTCTCCACTTTTTCCATCGATCAGCTGCAGGCGCGTCGAAAGATCGTCCAGCAATGCCGGTAGCGTGTCAGCGCGCACCCGGTGCTTACGACCAAGATCGCGCAACAGATGCAGCCGTTCTTCGACGCGTTCCAGTCGCGCTGGGTCGGCATCAAGCGAGGATTGCAGATTTTGGATAGCAGCAATCGCGTCACGCAACTCGACACCCGCGCGCTCCAGCGAGCTAGCGATTGCCGCGAGTTCCGTCCCCAACGCCTCGCCAAACTTGTCACTCAGACGTTGCAATCGCCTTTCCGCAGCGATAAGGGCGCGATCAGCACCGCGATCTCCCGCAAGATCCTGATGTGCGGCATTAACCGCCTCGATCACTTGCGCACCCGAGAGCAGCAATTGCCGCTCCATCGCGAGCTTCGTCTCTTCTTCAACCTGCGGATCGGCAAGTTCCAGTTCAGTCACCGCATGACGCAGGAAATCCTCGTCGGCACGCGCCTTCTCAAGCACGGCCTGTGCCTCGAGGAGCGCTTTGTCAGCGTCTTTCCAGCGGCGATGAGCATCGGCGGTACGCGTCACTTGCGCGCGGTGACCGCCAAAGTCATCGAGCAGATCGCGATGGTTTGCCGGATCGAGCAGGCCATGAGCTTCAAACTGCCCCTCGATCTCGATGAGATGCTCGGCTAAAGATTTCAGGAACGCGGCGCTGACCGGCTGATCGTTGACGAAAGCGCGGCTACGACCATCGCTCCCAAGCTGCCGACGTAAGATAAGGTTTTCGTCGCGCTCGATCCCCTGTTCGTCGAGTAAGTGGAGCGCGGCATGACCGGATGGCAAATGAAATTCCGCCGTTACCACCGCCTGAGTCGCACCTGCACGCACCAGGCCACTTTCAGCCCGTGCACCCAGCGTCAGCCCCAAGGCGTCGAGTAAAATCGACTTGCCAGCACCAGTCTCACCCGTAAGGACCGTGAGACCCGATGAAAAAGCGAGTTCGAGCTTCTCGATCAGAACGACGTTGCTGATGGTGAGGCCGACCAGCATGGTCCGCCCACCCGGCCTTATGGCGATGCCGGGAGCTCGCCCGGCGGTAG
>CAYOYT010000202.1:2035-5285 GCA_964408245.1 uncultured Dongia sp.
AGCATGGTCCGCCCACCCGGCCTTATGGCGATGCCGGGAGCTCGCCCGGCGGTAGAAGAGTCTGGTCGCCAGAAGAATCGGTCCCGGGTTCACTCGACATCATGTCGTCGGTCGAATTGGTGGAGAGCGCCGGGCCTTGATCGAGCGGACCTTGATCGGGCGGGCCTTGATCGGCCGGTGTTTGAGAAGGTGGCGTTTGAACGGGCGATACTTGATCAGCCGCCGGCACTTCACTGGCCGCTGGCAAGGAAAGGCCCGTCACTGGATCGACCGGAACAGCGTCTGGCGCAGGCGCGATATCGGAAGGTGGTGCCACCATCATTTCGGGCGTCGCTTCCGGCACAGGTTCGCCACCCAACCCTTTGACAGCCGCCGGGTCCACCAGCGCGATCGGCGCCTCGAGCTCACCACCCTCAGGCGCCAGACCTTTGCTGGTCAGAAGCGCATAGGCATCCTGATACCAATCGGTGCCAGGATAGTTGTAGCCAAGCACGGAGGTTGCCTTCTGCGCCTCGGCAAAAACGCCGAGTGCCACATAGGATTCCGTCAGACGTTCCAACGCTTCCGGCACGTGACTGGTCGTCTGGTATTGGTCGACCACCCGCTTGAAACGGTTGATGGCAGCGAGATATTGCGAACGTTTGAGGTAGTAGCGGCCGACATCCATCTCTTTGCCAGCAAGGTGATCGCGTACCAGATCGAGCTTCACGGCTGCATCACGCGAGTAAGGCGTGTTAGGGAAGCGCGCGACAACGTCTGTAAGGGAGCGTTGCGCCAGTTCGGTATTACCCTGGTCACGCGTCACATCCTCGATCTGCTCGTAGTAGCAAAGAGCGCGCAGATAGAAAGCATAAGCAGCGTTGCGATTACCCGGATGCAATTCGATGAAACGCTCGAGCGCGGGAATGGCATCGTCGTATTTGTCGACTTGATAATAGGAATAGGCCGACATCAACTGCGCCTGGGTTGCCCATTTCGAATAGGGATGCTGCCGCTCGACCTCGTCAAACAATTTTGCAGCCTTTTCCGGCTGACCAGCACCGAGTGCGTCCTTAGCGTTGTTATAGAGGACCTCGACGGGCGTATCCGGAATCTCCGGTTCCGGCGTCGAGCAGGCGGCAAGCCACCCCGCAATCAGAAAAGTTGCCATCGCCCCGGCCGGCACGCGGCGCCAAGCACTTGATTTAAAACAGTTTCGAGTGGCCATAGATCTATTTTCTCCGGGTCGAAGCGGCTCGACTATAGGCGGGCGGCGTCTTGCGCTCAAGTCTAAGGGTGTCGATCGGTGGCTTTAACCAAGTCATTGTTATCGGAGCAAAAAAAGGGCCTGGGCAGCATTCGCCACCCAGGCCTAGATCAGTTTGTTGGCACCTCAAGGAAGGGCCTGAGACAGAGCCCCTCCCAATCAAAACGAGGTTCAGTTTGCCTGCCGACGCAGGAAGGCCGGAATATCCAGCGTTTCCTCTTCCTGGCGGAGCTGAGTTAAGCGCTCCGTGGGATCAAGGTTAAATGACGGCTGAATCGGTGCTTCCGGCCGTGTCACCCGTGGTTCCGGACGTTGCACGCCGGCCGGCACTGCATCTCGGGCTGGCATACCCGGTTTTGTCTGGCCAGCGAAGCGGCTGGTCATCTTTTCGAACAAGGTCGGCGCTTTCTTGCGCGCTTCCGCGTTCGGTACCATCGCGCTTTGCAGCGCCTGCGGCGTCACCGTTTCCATCCTCGTCTGATCAATGGCTGGGTTGGCCGAGAATGCGGTGCTGGGGGCAGCGAGACTCGACTGCACCACAGGCTGAGCCATCATTGGCTGTTGGCGAATTTCCATCGCCGGCGGGGCGATGAAAGCACCGACTGAGGAACGCTCTGGCTGACGTTCTGCCTGCTTGATGCTGCCCTCCAGTGCCGCCAGCTCGTCTTTTAGGATCGCCCGCATCGGCTGGGCTTGGAGAGCAGTAGCACCCATAGTTGGGGTCATCATCGCGGTGTGACCCATCTGCGGGTGGCCCGTCGTCCCCGTGCGCTGCGCCGACGCGGTCACAGCCTGAACGCTGACCGGTTGCGCCACGAGCGGACTCGCTGGCATAGCGTCGACCCGCGAGTCGGCAGTAAAGCCGCCGGGCTGCGGGTTCGAATTACGCGCGACGATCGAAAGGCCGCTCGCCATGCTGTTGCCGCGCGGCTGTGTCTGGGCGATCGATTCGATACCCGTCGCCACAACCGAGATTCGGATCTTGCCGTCGAGAACCTGATCGAAGGTTGAGCCGAAGATGATGTTGGCATCTGGATCGACCTCGTCGCGAATGCGGTTGGCCGCCTCGTCGACTTCGAACAAGGTCATGTCCATGCCGCCAGTGATGTTGATGAGGACACCGCGGGCGCCCTTCATGCTCACTTCATCCAGTAGCGGATTGGAGATGGCGGCTTCGGCCGCGGCAATCGCGCGGTTTTCACCAGTCGCCTCGCCGGTACCCATCATCGCCTTGCCCATCTCGCCCATGACCGCGCGAATATCCGCGAAATCGAGGTTGATGAGGCCCGGCATGACCATGAGATCGGTGACACCGCGGACGCCCGAATAAAGCACTTCATCGGCCATCTTGAAAGCATCGGCGAAGGTGGTCTTCTCATTGGCGATCCGGAACAGATTCTGGTTCGGAATGATGATGAGCGTGTCGACATATTGCTGCAGTTCCTGGATACCGGAATCAGCAAGACGCATGCGGTGTGCACCTTCAAAATGGAAGGGCTTGGTCACCACGCCGACGGTGAGGATGCCCTGTTCGCGGGCGATCTGGGCTACGACAGGAGCCGCGCCGGTGCCTGTACCACCACCCATGCCGGCAGTGATGAAGGCCATATTGGAGCCTGCCAGCTGCTCGGCGATTTCGCGCACCGCTTCCTCGGCAGAGGCTCGGCCAATATCAGGACGCGCGCCAGCGCCGAGACCCTTGGTGACCGTATTACCAAGTTGGATGCGGCGCTCACATAAAGATTGCTGCAAAGCCTGGGCATCGGTATTGGCCACCATAAACTCGACGCCTTCCAGCTTCGAGCGAATCATGTTGGAAACGGCATTGCCGCCGGCGCCGCCGACGCCGATCACAGTGATCTTTGGGCGGATATCGAACGGGTCTTGTGGCAGAGAGAGATTGAGTGTCATTGAGGTGCCTCTTTTCTTAGGGTTGCTTATTCCGTACGCATGATCAGAAATTATCTTTAAGCCAAGTGCCGAAGCGGCCCATAAAGCCGCTCG
>CAYOYT010000203.1:0-5280 GCA_964408245.1 uncultured Dongia sp.
CCTTTGGCTCGAGCTTCGTGATAGGCGACCAGCCGCTTGTTGGGCGTGCCATCGGTTGGCATGGTCGTGTCGTGCCCAGTCGAGACAATACGATTCTTGATCTGACAATTGCGGATCGTGAAGGGCTGGAATAGGTGGGTGAAGACGGTCATATTCTGGCTCACGAGGCGAAAGCTTGCTGGAACTGCTTGCGACCCTATCGCGGCTCCAGCCGGCTTTGAAGGGCGATCTTGCCTTGCTTTAACGCTAAATTGCCAAAAACAATTGACTCTCTGGCGCTTTGTCGCTGATTTGACGCCAAATAGACTGATCTCAAGAGGTTTTCATGATCCCGCGCTATTCCCGTCCCGAGATGACCAAGATCTGGCATGCCTGCGATGCGCTGGCTGAGCTCGGCGTCATTCCGAAGGATGCCGCGGCTGAAATCTGGGCCAAGGGTAAATGGGAAGTGGCGCGTATCGATGAGATCGAGCGCGAGACCAAGCATGACGTCATCGCTTTTCTAACCAACCTTGCCGAGCATGTCGGTCCGTCGGCACGCTTCGTCCATCAAGGTATGACCTCATCCGATGTGCTCGATACGTGCCTGGCCGTTCAGTTAAAGCAGGCGTCTGACCTCCTGCTCGACGATATCGATCGGCTGCTAAAGGCCTTGGAGAAGCGCGCCTTCGAGCACAAATTAACACCCACCATCGGCCGCAGCCATGGCATTCACGCAGAACCCACCACGTTCGGCCTGAAGCTTGCCTCGCATTACGCGGCTTTTGCCCGCGCCAAGCAGCGACTGGCCGCTGCTCGTGACGATGTAGCGACCTGTGCCATTTCCGGCGCCGTCGGTACCTTTGCAAATATCGATCCGCGGGTCGAGGCGCATGTGGCGCGCAAGATGGAACTGAAGGTCGAGCCCGTCTCAACGCAGGTCATTCCGCGCGACAGGCATGCCATGTTCTTTGCCGTACTGGGCGTAATAGCTAGTTCAATCGAGAATCTTTCCATCGAAGTGCGTCACCTGCAGCGCTCGGAAGTGCGCGAGGCGGAGGAATTCTTTTCGCCCGGTCAGAAAGGATCGAGCGCTATGCCACATAAGCGCAACCCCGTTTTGTCGGAGAATCTGACGGGGCTTGCGCGCATTGTCCGTGCCGGCGTCAATCCGGCGATGGAAAATGTGGCGCTTTGGCATGAGCGTGACATTAGTCATTCCTCGGTCGAACGCGTGTTTGGCCCGGATGCGACGATTGCGCTCGACTTCGCCCTCAGTCGCCTGGTTGGCTTGGTTGAGAAGTGGATCATTTATCCCGATGCCATGCAGGCCAATCTCGACCGCTACAGCGGTTTGGTACATTCGCAGCGTGTGCTGCTGGCGTTGACGCAAGCAGGCATGAGCCGTGAGGATTCCTATCAAGCGGTGCAGCGCAATGCGATGAAGGTTTGGCTTGAAGGCAAGGATTTCATGGCCGAGCTCAAGGCCGATGTCGAGGTCACGAAGCGCCTGTCGACCCAGCAGATCGAGGAATGCTTCAACCTCGACTATCATTTCAAGCATGTCGACGACATCTTCCAGCGTGTCTTCGGTCGCTCTTGAAACGCTGATCGGCTTCTGCGCAGCGCATCCGGTCCCAGATACCGACCCGCCGCGCTTTCTCGGTCGCTTGAATTGCGGGCCGCAAGCCATCATCGATTGGCGTGATCGCGGATTTGTCGGCGTTCTGCTGGATGCGTTGATCGGCCAGAACGGCATTGTGCCATTCGAGATCGTGGGCCTTGCCGGTGGCAAGATGAATGCGCAATTGGCGAGCGATGTATTGGCCGAACTGGCCGTCCGCGGTGTCCAACTTGGTGCCAAATCCAGCGAGCTGACGATCACGCCCATCTGGCAACCGCATCGGTCGGCGCTCGAGAGTCTGGGTTATCGCCATTCCTACAGCGATTTTGACATGATCTGCCGCGATCCGGCTTGGGGTCCGGATCTGCCTTTGCCGCCTGGCGCTGTCTGGTGCGATGCTTGGCCGGATTGGGTTGAGGATTACATCACGGTTCTCACAACCGGTTTTGCTGACGTACCCGGCGCCTTTGTACCTCGACCGGCCGAAATCAGGCGCTATCTGCAGCAGCCCCATATTCGCGCCCGTATACTGGTCGAGAACGGTCGCGGCATTGGATTGCTGCGCTACACCGAGCCTGACAATTACATCAACGCGGTCGTTCGTGCTGGGGATCAGAAGAGGCGGCGGATCGGGCAATTGGTCATGGACGAGGCACGGCGCCGGCTTGCCATCCATCCTATCCACAACGCGCCCATGACGCTCACAGTTGTAGATACAAATAGAGCGGCGATAGATCTCTACCGCCGCTGCAACTTTGACCTGGATCGGGAAGTGGTGGTGCTGATCCGCCGCTTCTGAGATCGATTAGATCTTTACCTCGGTCATAATCTGCTGCTTCGCGGTGGCTAATAATTCGTCCATTTGTTTGCGCAGGCGATGCTCGCTGATATCGACATTCTTCGCCTGGAAATCTTGGAGGACCTTCTTCAAAACGTCATGGTCGCCGGCCGTTTCGAAATCGGACGCGACAACTTCCTTGGCATAGGCTTCTGCTTCCGCACCGTCAAACCCCAAGAGTTTCGCCGCCCAAAGGCCCAGTAGCTTATTACGGCGATTGTTTACTTTGAACTCCAACTCCTTGTCATGTTTGAACTTGTTCTCGAAGGCGGATGCGCGCTCGTCGAAAGTGGTCATACTCTTGCAATCCTTTGGCTGGTTCAGAAGCAGCTAAACTCGTTGGAAAAATGGTTGGCCACCGGCCTTCCGTCAAGTCTAATGGGGGGTGGAAGTTTTTTTAGCCGGTTGGGCCACCATGTGTAGCGTCATCATTCTTTCGCGACCGGACCATGATTGGCCGATCCTGATCGCCAGCAATCGCGACGAAATGCACGAGCGGCCTTGGAGCCCGCCGGCGCGCCATTGGGCCGACCGGCCGGAAGTGGTGGCGGGAAGGGATGTGCTCGCCAATGGGTCCTGGCTCGGCATCAACGATTTCGGTGTGGTCGCGGGCATACTCAACCGGCGTAACACGCTGGGACCTCAAGCCGGTAAGCGCTCGCGTGGCGAGCTTGTGCTTGATGCGCTCGACTTTGCCGATGCTGAGGCCGCCGTGGCGATGTTGCAGGAACTCGACGCCAGTGCTTATCGTCCGTTCAACATGGTGGTAGCGGATAATACGCATGCCTATTGGTTGCGCAATTTAGGGCAAGAGATCGAAGCGGTCCGCTTGCAGCCAGGGCTTTCGATGATTACCGCTATGGACCTCAACGATGTCAACAGCGCCAGGACGCGCCATTTCCTGCCGCATTGGCAGGAGGCCGCCATCCCTGATCCCATGATCGATGATTGGGAGGCTTGGAAAAAAATACTGCTGTCGCGCGAACACGAACCCACGGGGGACGTGTTCGATGCGATGTACATAGTCTCGAACACGGGCTTCGGCACGGTGTCATCGTCTCTGATGGCACTCCCATCTGTCAATCATTCGGACCGGCTTCCTGTCTGGCGGTTCCTGGGCGGGCGTCCCGAGAGTCAGGATTGGATGGATATCCCTCTTGCTTGATCTCTTACGGATTGCAGCGGCCTGCGCCAGTATGTAAACATGTTATATTATAACATTTCATTGCAGAGGCGCTATGAGGGGATGGCTTCACCAACTGGCAGGCGCAGCAATCGGCGTCATCTTCGCGTTGTCTAGCCTAGCCGGTGCTCAAGCTCGTGCGAATGAGAAGTTATCCGTGATTGCGACGTTCAGCATTCTCGGTGACCTGACGCAGCAGATCGGTGGCGACGCCGTTGCCCTAACCGTATTGGTCGGCCCTGATTCCGACACGCATGCCTTCGAGCCGACCGCTGATAGTCAGCGCGCCGTGGCCAGCGCCAAGGTTCTTGTCGCCAATGGCCTAGGGCTGGAACCTTGGCTGGAACGGCTTATCGACGCATCAGACTTTAACGGCGAATTTGTGATGGCAACCGATAGCATTGAGCCCCTGACTGCAGGTGGATCGGATGACGATTCCGCAGGAGACGATAACAATGATTATGATCACGACGTGGCCGATCCGCACGCTTTTCAAGATCCGAAACTCGTTCTCACCTATATCGACAATATCGAGGCAGGCCTGGCGAGAATGGCACCTGCTCAGGCAGAGGTCTTCAAAAAAAATGCTAATGCTTTGAAGGAGCGCTTTCGGATTCTGGATGCGGAGCTTGCAGACTCGCTCGGCACCTTGCCGCCCGATCGCAAGCGAATCCTGACCTCGCATGATGCTTTCCAGTATTTCGGTCGCGCCTACGGTATTTCCTTCGTGGCAGCGCAAGGAGTGACGACGGAGGCCGAGCCCTCGGCTAAGGATCTCAAGCATATTGTTGAGCAGATCAGGCATGGCGACATCAAGGCAGTCTTCATTGAAAGCATGAACGACCCGCGCTTTATTGAGAGCCTCGCCGCTGATACCGGCGCAGTTGTCGGCGGCGATCTCTACTCAGATGCGCTGTCGGGGCCGGAAGGGCCAGCGCCGGATCTAATATCGCTTTATCGACACAATGCCGATGAACTTCTCAAAGTTCTAAAATAACTTCTGCCAAACTCGGCAATGCATGAAGCCGATAATGAAACTAGTATGCTGTTGGCTGATAGAATTCATATCCATGCCGGACCAAGCAGTTGCTTATTCTCCTACTTATATACGCGGCTTGAGTGCGGGTTCTCGATCAGAGTCACCAAGCGAGTCTCGCGGGAACAGCGTCTGCTGGCTTTGGCAGCTAGATTTGTTCCCTGCTCGTGGGCCATTCTCATTCTGCTCTTCACCATGGCAAACGGTCTGTTTTTGGCGGGCATGGCCATGGCGGCCGCCATCGCCCTAGGTATGGGGCTCACGCTCGCAGGGTGGGGCGTCGCCTGTATTCTGCTGCGCCACCAAGTAGCTTTACGGCTGCCTGACGGCGGGCGGGCGACCCGCTGGCTGGCCCTTGCCGGACCCGTATTTGTCGCGGGTATCGGCACCATTCTGCTGGCTGCCCATCTCATAGCGCAGGTCTCGCTCTAACCATCTATAAAAAATGGATAAATTCTTACATAAGCTAGAGCTGTTGACCCGGCTCCCATCATTGTATTAGCCGGCTCATGCTGCTAGAAGATGGCCAACTCTCGACAGCGCGACGGATATCAGTCTTTCCATCTGCGCCGAGCCTTATTGGAGATCACCGCATGTCCCGCCGGCGCCGCATTTACGAA
>CAYOYT010000204.1:0-5279 GCA_964408245.1 uncultured Dongia sp.
GAATTCGTCAATTGCGTGCGCTTCCTGGGGCCAAGTTTCGGTGGCATCAATCTCGAGGACATCAAGGCGCCGGAATGCTTCATCATCGAGCAGCAATTGCGTGAGTTGATGGACATCCCTGTCTTCCATGATGACCAGCATGGAACGGCGATCATCGCAGCGGCGGGCCTCTTAAACGCTCTCCACCTTACAGACCGCAACATCAAGGACGTGAAGTTGGTCGTGAATGGTGCAGGCGCCGCCTCCATCGCCTGTGTCGAGCTGGTGAAGGCCATGGGCATGCCGCATGACAATGCAATCTTGTGCGATACCAAAGGCGTTATCTACCAGGGTCGCACCGAGGGCATGAACCAGTGGAAATCGGCCCATGCGGTCAAAACCAAGGCGCGCAGCCTCGAAGAGGCGATGGCGGGGGCAGACGTATTCTTCGGCCTTTCCGTAAAGGGTGCCGTCACACCGGCCATGGTGAAGTCCATGGCAGCCAAGCCGATCGTCTTTGCGATGGCCAATCCAGATCCCGAGATCACGCCGGAAGAAGTGCATGCGGTGCGCTCTGACGCGATCGTGGCCACCGGTCGCAGTGATTATGCAAACCAGGTCAACAACGTGCTGGGCTTTCCATATATCTTCCGCGGTGCACTCGACGTGCGCGCCTCGACCATCAATGATGCGATGAAGATCGCGGCCGCTCATGCCATCGCCGAGCTAGCACGCGAGGACGTGCCAGACGAGGTTGACGCCGCCTATTCCGGAACGCGGCTGCGCTTCGGCCCAGAATATATCATTCCGGTGCCATTCGACCCGCGCCTGATCACCCATGTGCCGCCGGCGGTCGCCAAGGCAGCGATCGATAGCGGTGTCGCAAGGAAGCCGATCATCGACATGGATGCCTATGTGGCCACGCTTGCCTCTCGGCTCGATCCGGCGGCCAATTCGTTGCAGCTGATCTTCGAACGCGTGCGCCATAACCCGAAGCGGGTGGTGTTCGCTGAGGGCGAGGAGGAAAAAGTTATCCGCGCTGCCATCGCTTTCCGCTCCGCCGGTTATGGTACGCCGATCTTAGTAGGTCGACCGGAACGCATCGCCGAAACGATCAAGTCGCAGACTTTGCACGACGCGGATTCACTGGATATCGTCAATGCCGCGACGACGCCGCATCGTCAACATTATCATGACATGCTCTATGAACGCCTGCAGCGCAAAGGCATTCTGTCGCGCGACGTGCAGCGCATGGTCAATCAAGATCGCAACGTGTTTGCAGCCAGCATGGTCGCCGCTGGCCATGCCGATGCGATGGTCACCGGCGTCACCCGTAGCTTTAATGTGTGCCTAGAAGACACGCTGCGCGTGATCGACCCCCGGCCCAGCCAGACTTTGATGGGGCTTACTATTCTGGTCGCTGGCGGGCGCACGGTCTTGCTCTCTGATACCACCGTGCATGAACTGCCCACAGCTGAGCAGCTTGCGGACTTCGCCGTGCAGACGGCGGCAATCGCGAGACAATTAGGCCATGAGCCGCGCGTCGCTCTGCTCTCCTTTTCCAATTTCGGTAACCCGCCACGCGAGAAAGCGGTGCGCATCCGAGAGGCGGTGCTGGTGCTCGACCAGCGCCGCGTCGATTTTGAGTATGAAGGCGAGATGCAGGCAAACGTTGCTTTGAACTACGGACTGATGAAAGAGCTTTATCCCTTCACCCGACTTTCCGGCCCCGCCAACATCCTGATCATGCCGGCACTGCATTCGGCAAATATCGCGGCAAAGCTGATGCAGGAACTGGGCGGCACGTCATTCGGCCCCGTCCTCGTTGGCCTGTCAAAGCCAGTGCAGATCGTCCAGACAGGAGCAACGGTCAACGAATTGGTGACCGCCGCCGCCTTCGCCTCTCTCGCGACAGCGCCCCTAAGTACGATGCATCGGTAAGCAACACGGACTAAAGCACGCTCTGCGGCTCGCCCGTGAGGCGTTCAACGAACCAGCGGCGCGCTTGCAGCATCGCCTGTACGGTGGGTCCTAGACCCACAGCGATGACGAGCGTGCCGAGGCCGACCGTGCCGCCAAGAAAGAAGCCGATGATGAGGGCTGCAACCTCAACAAGAGTGCGCGACAGCCGGATCGAGAAGGCGAACTTCTTGTTGAGGCCCACCATCATGCCATCGCGCGGACCGGCACCCAGACGCGCTGGCAGATAAAGCGCGCTTCCCACCCCCATCAGCACGATGCCGCCCAGCATGAAGACCCAACGAATGACGATATTGTCCGGCGTCTCGACAATTTTCAGGAAGAGTTCGGCTGAGGGCCCAATAACCAAGGCGTTGAGAATGGTACCAATGCCAGGTTTCATCCGCAGCGGAATCCAAAGCAACAGCACACCGATGCTGGTGACGGCGCCTGCCCAGCCGATTCCAATCCCTAGATGATTGCCAAGGCCCTGATGGAAAACATCCCATGGTGCCAGGCCGAGATCGGCCCGGACCTGCAGCGCCACGGCAAGACCCCAAATGACGAAACCAATCAGCAGCGGCAGCAGCCGCTTCAACAAAAAGCTGGTCATGTCTACGGTCGAGACCCCTGACGTTTCCACCTGCTTAAGAGAAGTCGGAATCGCTGGCAATCGTGGGCGCGCGCAACCCGGCTATGCAACGAACGGTAATGGAGCCGCCATCGCGCCGGATACGCCCTCAGCCAAGCTTAGCCGGTCTCAAGTTCGCTATCCCAGTAAAGAAAATCCCGCCAACTCTGGTGGAGATAGTTTGGCGGGAAAGCTCGACCGTTTTCCTGAAGCTCGAAAGTGGTGGGTTGGATCGGTCGCCTTTTAGGGAACATGCCGACCTGACGCGGCAATTTACTACCTTTTCTGAGGTTGCAGGACTGGCAGGCTGCGACGTTGTTCTGCCTGGTGGTCCGGCCGCCGCGCGCGCGCGGCACCACATGGTCGAAAGTGAGATTGTGCGCCGCCGAATGCCGGCCGCAATATTGGCAGCGGAAGCGGTCGCGCAGGAAGACGTTAAAGCGCGTGAAGGCTGGCCGCCTTTCCTGCGGCACGTATTCTTTGAGCGAGATGACCGAGGGCAGGCGCATCGCCAGACTAGGGCTGTGGACCATTTCGTCATATTCGGAAAGGATGTTCACGCGGTCCAGAAAGACGGCCTTCACCGCTTCCTGCCAAGGCCACACAGACAACGGGAAATAGCTCAATGGCCGGAAATCGGCATTGAGTACCAGGGCCGGACATGCCTCGGGCGAGGCCATCATCATGCCAACTCCCGCATTGCTCCCACGCCTTACAAATTTCCACACTGTTGTGGAAATCCACGCGCCAACCATTAAGGAATAGCCGTCCCGACCAAAAAACTCAAGATATAGCGGTCAGACCGGCGTGATCTTTCACCATCTTGTCATTCCCCTACAACTACCCACACTCTCCAGGCTATCGTTAAGGCGGTGATTAATTGTGGTGATGCCCGTGATCGTGATGCTTGCACATCAGCTGATGCAGCATGGACGCGCCAAGCTCTAGGCCGCGCTGGTCGATGGAATGGGGCAAGCCTGGCCGGCCTTCGACATGGACGCGCACGCCTTGCGCCTGGAGAGCTGCTTCCGCCTCGCCCATCGCGGCAAAGGGCAGGACCTCGTCAGCCATCCCATGAACCAGGAGAACCGGCGGCTTCGACTTGATCTCGGCGCCTAGCAGCTCCGGCGCTACCAGCATGCCGGAATAACCGACGATGCCTGCCACCGGATTGGCGCGCCGGAGGCCCACATGTAACGCCATCATCGTACCCTGGCTGAAACCTACCAGCGCCAGATCCGCCTCGGTGAGACTGCGTGCCTTCAGAACGTCGTCGAGATAAGCGTCGAGAATCGGGCCGGCCTCGCGCGCACCTTGCAGCCGATTGGCGGCACTGCGCTCCTCAAGGCCGAACCATTGATAGCCGCCGAGCGGGTTGATCTCGCACGGATAGGGCGCGTTGGGCGACAGGAATTCCGCTTCCGGCAAAGCAGGGGCAAGATAAGGAGCAAGGCCGATTAGGTCGTCGCCGTTAGAACCATAGCCGTGCAGAAATACCACTATCTGTTCCGGCTTCGAGCCGTTGAGGGGCGGATGCGATGGACCGTCGAGCTTGACCATGTTCGAGAACTTTCTGATAGGAGCATGTAACTCTCCATATCAGGCCGGGCCTAGACTGGACAAGACTTAGGCAGTGGGCTCGTCATCCAGCCGGCGACGCACGAAATCGAAGAACATAATCTGCATAACCGCATTCTTATCAGGCAGAGCCAAGGGCAGTAACAGATTCTCAACAGCGATGAAATCACGATGCGGGCCGATATAGGTCGGACGCTGTAATATTGGCAAACCTTCCAGCGCCACCTTTTCATGGCGCGGCCAGATCGTACCTCCCGGTTTGAAGTTGGCAATGTTAGAGAACCAGTGACCGACGTAATCCCGGCTCAGATTCTGCCGTACATGGCTACCAACCAGGCGAAAGCGGAAATCTAAAGGTTCGAGCTGCACATCCATTAAAACGATATGAGGCAACAATTTCGGCACCTCGATGACCGGATCGAGGTCATGGCGCAGCGGCATGCGGCGGCCGGCGCGCTTGATATTCCAGTATCTGAATCCAGCGCCGATAATCGACGAAAACATCCCGAGTGTCGCCATGCCTGCGCGCAGACTGTCGGGATCGTCGGGGTCAAGTTGCAGCGATTGAGCCATGAGAGACTGTCAGTCGGGAAGCGGGATGAATTCGTGGTCGCCAGGAATAAGTAGACCGAATCGCTCGCGGCGCCAATCTTCCTTCGCCTGCTCAATGCGCTCCAACGAGGAGGAAACGAAGTTCCAGTAGATGTGGCGCGGACCGTCGAGCGATTCGCCGCCAAGGATGACGAAGCGCGCGCGAGTCAGGGCCTTAATGACGATTTCGCCGGGACCAAAGGCAAATAGGCGGCCCGGTTCGTAGGCGATCCCGTCGATCTCAATGCTACCTTCGATGAAATAGGCGGCGCGTTCCTCATAGGTCGCATCGAGGCAATAGAGGGCACCGGCCCTCAGGGTAAGATCGCCATAAAAGAGCGGCGAATGGGTAGCGACCGGTGAGACAAGATTGTCGACGGTGCCGGCGATCACTTTGAGATCGACGCCCTCACCCGATGTCCGGGGAAGTGCTACGCCGCTGTAATGGATGAACGCAGGCTCTGTCTCCTCGAACTTTTTCGGCAACGCCACCCAGGATTGGAGACCGTAGATATCCTGCGGCCGCTTGCGCAGTTCGATG
>CAYOYT010000205.1:0-5279 GCA_964408245.1 uncultured Dongia sp.
TCGACTTCGGCTTCTCGTGATAATCGTGCTGGTGATGACACCGGCCGTGGCGATCATCACCTATGACATGTTCGAAGCTCGTGCCCGCCAGGTGAGAGAGGCGGAGCAGCAGGGACGTCATCTCGCTCAGGCGATCGTTGGTTCGCTCGACCGCGTTATTTCCCATGTCGAAGGCATGCTTGATCTACTGACACAGATTCCTCAGATCCGCGACCTCGCGGCGCCCGATTGCTCCATCTTGCTCACCGATATCGTGCGGACGCAGCCGCGTTATGCCACTATTATTGCGGTCGACCACGACGGCACGGTGCGCTGTTCCAGCAATCCGAAAGCGCTCGATATTAAGTCCAACGATCGTCCCTGGTTCCGCCGCGCCAAGGAGGTCAAAGGCTTTACCATTGGCGACTACTCGGTCGGCCGCCTCTCCAAGCGCCCGATTCTAGGCTTTGCTTTGCCAATGGATAGCCATGGTGGCAGCACCAGTGGTTTTGCTTATGCCTCGCTCGATCTTGCTTGGTTCGGCGCGCATGACATCGCTCAGACCCTGCCTGATAACACAAGCTTCACCTTAGTCGATCACAGCGGCATCGTCATGGCTCGTTACCCTGAGGACGGAGACTGGATCACCAAATCTATCGTCGACTCCCCGCTTTTTGCCGAATTGCAAAAAGCCAAAGGCTCTGCCGATGTTACGCTATCCGATCTCAACGGCCGGGCCCGCTTCTTCCATCTAGCCGAGATGCGGCGCGACCCAGCATCGCCACCGATCTATCTGGCAGTGGGGCTGCAGCTTGACGACAGCCTAGCTGCGATCAATCGCAACCTCCTCATTAAGGTGGGGCTGCTCACCGCCACAGCCCTGGCCGTCGGACTGCTCGCCTTCTTCGGCAGTTCGCGCATGATCAGTCGACCGGTCGAGAATATGGTGCGCCTCAGTTCACGCATCGCCGGCGGTGATCTTAGCGTTCGGAGCGGCGTGCGCCACGCCGGGAGCGAGCTCGGCCGTCTTGCCCAGAGCCTTGACAGCATGGCGCAGTCACTGGAACGCCAGCAGGAGGACCTCGCCGAACAGCAACGTTATATGCGTGCTGTGCTCGATAATACGTCTGAGATGATTCTTTGCTTCGATACCGAAGGCCGCCTTGTTTTCATGAATCAGACTGGGCGCAATACCGGCTTGCCGGAGGTGGGGGTCACGTTCCGCGACATCATCGACGCCAATGATACTATCCTCGACAGCAGTATGGCACCGATGCCTTACGGCGAAATTCCGCTTGTCCGTGTCATGAATGGCGAAACCGTCAATAATATCGAGGTGCTCGCGCGCATCCATAAGGGAGATCCGTTGCGCAGCATGTTGATCAACGGCCAACCCATCCTGGACGAGCGCGGTCAGCGGTTTGGCGTCGTCATCGCCGTTCGCGATATCACAGCCTTGCGCGCGACTGAAGCATCGCTTAGGCAGTCACAGAAGATGGAAGCCGTCGGCCAACTCACCGGCGGCATCGCCCATGATTTCAACAATCTTCTTGGCGTCATTATTGGCAGCATCGACACCTTGCTGCCCCATCTCAAGGACCGAGATCAGATCGAACTCGCCAATGAGGCGCTTAACGGGGCGCTGCGTGGAGCGGCACTCACACGGCAGATGCTCGCTTTCGCTCGTCGCCAGCCTTTGAGCCCGACCAAGCTCGACCTCAAGATCCATCTGCAGCAACTTACCACCATGCTACGCCGAACACTCGGTGAAGAAATCGAGATGGCGATCCATTGCCCAGGCGATCTATGGCCGTGCTTTGCTGATGCCGGCCAGCTCGACAGCGTGCTGCTCAACTTCGCCATCAATGCCCGCGACGCGATGCCCCGTGGCGGTCAGCTCACCATAGAGACTAACAATGTCGAACTCGACCAACAATACGCCGCTACCAATGCCGAGGTCTCAGACGGCGAATATGTACGCATCGCCGTAAGCGATAACGGTGTCGGCATCGCGCCGGAGTATTTAGCACGGGTTATGGAGCCATTTTTCACGACCAAGGAGCCAGGCAAAGGCACCGGACTCGGGCTCAGTATGGCTTTCGGTTTTGCCAAGCAATCCGGCGGTCATCTCAAGGTCTATAGCGAGCCTGGTATCGGTACCACGGTCAATCTCTATCTGCCGCGGGCGGTCGGCGTCGGCCAGACGGTGGTTAAAACCGCGAGCGAAGATGCGCCGCCGAAGGGTGCTGAACGCATCCTGCTGGTCGACGATAATGAATCGGTGCGCAAGACCGTCGCGCGTATGCTCTCCGATCTAGGTTATGATGTAACAGAAGCAGCCAGCGGGTCAGAAGCCCTGCGCGTGCTGAGCAGTGACAACCGTATCGATCTTCTTTTCTCAGACGTTGTAATGCCTGGCGGATTGAGCGGTTTCGACCTCGCTGCGCAAACCTCGGAACTATATCCGAATTTGACAGTTCTCTTGGTCACAGGCTTTGCCGAAGCCGCCATTCGCAACGGTGTCGCCAAAGGTCGCGACGTCGCCTTGATGAGTAAACCGTATCGCCGGCAGGAATTAGCCGAGCGAATTCGTGCATTGCTCGACCATCCTTGATAAGTAATCTGCTGCCGCAAAGGTAAGAAACGTAAGATGTCAAAATCGGTTCTTGTCATCGATGACGACGATGCCATTCTGCGCATGATCGAGCGCATGCTGACAGAGACGGATTATAATTGTTTTACTTTCAACGACGCACAGGCGGCGCTCGATAGCCTCGGGCAGAAAGTTGTTCACCTCATCATTACCGACATTATCATGCCGGGTATGGAGGGAATCGAAGTCATTCTCAATCTGCGCGCCATGTTGCCCAGTCTACCGGTGATTGCCATTTCCGGCGGCGGCCGCACCTCGCGCACTGATGTACTGCACTTGGCCCAGCAATTGGGCGCCAGCTCGGTCTTGCCCAAGCCCTTCACACGCGCCGAACTGTTAGATGCGATCGATGCGCAGATCGGACCGCAATCCGTCAGGTTGTAGATACGTTATATAGCCGCAAAGCTTGACGTACGGTCTCTTAGCCACAATCTCTAGCGCCATGACATACCAGCCCGAAGATACGACTCACCATCCCACGTCGCGCCTTGCACAATTCAAGATCGGGGATGTCGTAAAACATCGAGTCTATCCGTTTCGTGGCGTCGTCTTCGACGTTGACCCTGTTTTTTCCAATACCGATGAATGGCTGCAATCGATCCCGGCAGAAATCCGGCCGCAGCGCGACCAGCCTTTCTATCATCTTCTGGCCGAAAACGCCGAGACGACCTACGTGGCCTATGTCTCAGAACAGAATCTGCTGCCGGACGACAGCCGAAAGCCCTGCCGCCACCCTAAGATCCGCGAGCTCTTCACGGGTTCCGCAGAGGGTGCCTATCACCGAAAGGCCCAACGCCTTAACTGATCCAGTTATTGTGCCTTGACTTTAGAACAATAAAGGAACATATAGGGTTTATAAAAGATACATCAGGAGCCTGGTCATGGCCGTCAGTCTTAAAAGCGCCGTCGAAGCAATCCTCTTTTCAGCCCTAATGATGCTTATTTTGGCCCTGCCCAGCTTCGCCTAAGTTCATGCTAAAGCCTCACGGCGTCGAAATGTTTCCGTTTTTACTAAACAGTTAGACATAAATCAGCAACCTCCAATCTGCTTTCGACCATCCGTGGTACTAGCCTCGCCACTCTGTTCATTTTGTCGCCGCCCACGTCCTCATTCTTTGTGAGGGCGTAATCAAGATGCGCAAATCGAAGCCGATTCTGGTAGCGGCCAGTGGCGGGAAAGCTATACTTTTGAGCCGTACCTCACATGGAGTGGGACGGTGGTCGCGGGTCATGCAGCATCCATCTCGGGTCATGGTCTCGGCAACGCGCATTTGGTCTGAAATAAAAGACGCTCATGAATTCCTTGCGCCAATTCCTGCAGCTTGAATCGAGCAGCGGTATCCTGCTGCTAATCGCAGCAGCGCTCTCTATCATCTGCGATAACACTGCGTTGTCGCCACTTTATCAGGGCCTGCTTAATCTACCCTTCGGCATCACTTTGGGCTCGACCGACCTCGTAAAGCCGCTGTTGCTTTGGATCAATGACGGGTTGATGGCGATTTTTTTCTTCTTGATTGGGCTGGAGATCAAACGCGAGGTGCTGGCGGGCGAACTTGCGACCCCGACCCAGGCGAGCCTCCCTGGCATTGCAGCCTTGGGTGGCATGGCTTTGCCGGCCGTCGTCTATTATCTCGTCACCCAATCGACCCCAGAATATCTAAGCGGCTGGGCCATTCCAGCGGCAACCGATATTGCCTTTGCTCTCGGTGTCCTAACGCTGCTCGGCGACCGCGTGCCGTCAAGCCTCAAGGTTTTCCTACTGGCGCTTGCTATCATCGACGATCTCGGCGCCATCATCATTATAGCTCTTTTTTACACCGCCGACCTTTCCCTGACGTCGCTGAGCCTCGGCGCTATTGGGCTTGTCGGTCTCTTCGTCCTCAACCGCCTGAACGTGAGGCGCCTCGTACCATATGTGCTTGTTGGCATTTTCCTCTGGATCTGTGTGCTGAAATCCGGTGTGCATGCCACTCTCGCTGGTGTCGCTGTCGCTTTTTTTATCCCTTTTAGGGGTGAAACGAATACTGAGCACAGCCCGTTGCTCCGTGCCGAGCATGGCCTCCATCCCTGGGTCACCTTCGGTATTATGCCGATCTTCGCCTTCGCCAATGCTGGTGTATCCTTGGGCGGCGTCTCGTTTGAGACCCTGATGCACCCGCTCACCCTCGGCATCGCGCTCGGCCTCTTCGTTGGCAAGCAGATAGGCGTTTTGATAGCAGTTCTTATCGGCGTTGCACTTGGTATATGCGAAAAGCCTGCGGGGGCGAATTGGGGGCAGATCTATGGCGTTGCCCTGTTGACGGGTATCGGCTTCACCATGTCGCTTTTCATCGGCAGCCTCGCCTTTCCCGATCCAGCCCTGGCGGCGGAGCTGCGCCTCGGCGTCATCGGCGGATCGATTTTTTCGGCGGTATCGGGTTTCGCGGTGCTGCGCCTCAGCGCGGCACCGACGTCCTGAAAGTCCAGGCCGGCACAGCGGCGCCGCGTTCGCTCTTATCCTTCAGTTGCAGCACGCCGGAAAGCACGCCGACGATCTCGACCTGGCCACCAGTAACCCGCAGCAAGGGCCCGCCCGAAGTACCGAAGGTCGTGTCGCAATCATGGATCAGCAACGGCCGCTGAGTTAACATACCCAGCATCCGGCAAC
>CAYOYT010000206.1:0-854 GCA_964408245.1 uncultured Dongia sp.
GATCGCTCCTATTTCGATAGCATTTAGATCGCCCGCTGGCCTTTGCCAGCGGGCGATTTCGACTGACGCCATGCTTGCGGCTGTGGCAAATCCGTGAGTGACCTAGCTACCTCGAAATAGCAACGGAGACATTACCGATGAAGTTGAGGCTGGCGGCTTGCTCTTCTTCTGATACATGGCTCGTTCTCTGAACTGGTATGCACAGCCGATCACGAAATTCAGCAATCTGGAGAACGCCTCAGCGCTCGCCGGTGTCAGAATGGATTTTGACGGGTATTAGTAGTCTATCGAGCCCATTTATATGGTGGCAATGACAACGACATCCTTCAAGGTGGCTATGGCCAAGATGTGATAAGTGGTGGCGCCGGCAATGACTGGTTTCGTCTCGAGACAGCTTGCGGCACCAAAGATCTGTCTCTGGCGGATGTGATTCTAGACTTTCAAGATGGTCAGGATCTGTTCGTACTCTATGGCCCAACCGACCATATCTCCTCCGTCATTTTTACAAATATTGGTCAGGAGTGCGCGCTCTCTTAAGCCGATACCGGCGAATATCTGGCGATCGTCAAGAATGCTGCGGGAAAGATCGATCAATCGGGCTTCTTTGCTTATACCTGGTAATCAAGAGGCATGATTGATTTTTGTATCTTACGTCAAACGGTTACTTCCCGCTCAGGCTATTGCCTGAGCGGCTTTTTTTCACTGCACCAAATAGCAGCGGTCCGGATCTTCGCTGTCATTGCCGGCGAAGTAGAAACTGATTTGCCGTTGCGTCACCACCATGCGATGAACTGACACGAAGAACGGGATGCCGATGACGCGTTCGCCCACATCGACTGCGTGGGCGGGATCGT
>CAYOYT010000206.1:864-5277 GCA_964408245.1 uncultured Dongia sp.
CAAGAACTCGAAGAAGATTAAAAGATACCCCACATACACTGAGTGGGCGGGAACGTAGGAGAGAGTCACGCGATCCGGGTCGAGGCGGTAGCGGCCTGCGATCTTCGTTGGCAGGCGGAACAATGTCTCGCGGCCAGCGAAGATTCCCTCGATCGTCACCTTCTCCGGCCCTTGATTGGTGTAATCGCCACCATTTGCTGTGCGCCTTGTCAGCGTCACCGATCCGCGCGCGTCAAGCTGGCCGGCATCCTCGTCATCGATCCCGGTGACACCGAACAGCACTTTGCGCACCGGCATTGTCCCTTGGCCAGCCGCCTGGGCGGTCGCCGCATAGCCGAGGAACGCGTCGACTTCGCCGGCAATACCCGGCACAGACTCACAATCGGTCGCCGCCCGTGCCCCGATGATACTGATGGTGATCGTAAGCATGAGAAATAAGACAGACATAAGACATCGAGACATGATCGCCCCCTCCGGCGCCTTGAGATCGGTCGCGACCACCGCTATCTGGTGCGTAGAAACCTCGCCATGAAGGGAATCACAAAATGGCCGGTAGCGAAACCACTAAAAGGCGATCATCGGGCGACTTAACGCGATGCTGGAAGCACTTGTGCCTGCCGGATGTCCTCGGATTTAGCGGGTGTCGTGCCGTTCCGGTGCCGCCACCAGGCAAGGTCGTTGACAGAATAAATGGGCAGATAGGTGCGGACCGAATTTGCCGGCACCACGTCCTTGATCTGGTTGTCGAGGAGATAAGCGATGCCGCCATCATAAACGACAAGCACGGCATGCCCCTGTCCTCTCTTCGCCAGATTGCGCACGGCAACAACGCGCATCTGCGACGAGGGGACACCCGCTGCCTTTAACGCCATGAATTTGGCGATGGCATAATCTTCGCAATCGCCGCTGCGGGAGAGAAACTCGTAAGGGGTCTCCCAGTAATCCGCCCTACCCCAATTGGCTGTATCGCCGAGATATTGGACGCGGTTGAAGGTATCGTTGACCAGTTTCAGCTGCGCGGCGCGGTCCTTGCCTCTGAGGTCGGCAATCACCGCATCCCAAGCGGCCACGGCACAATCGGCCGTTTCGCACGCTTCACGGTGCCAGCGGGACAGCATGGACATCCATTTGGGAAATTTGCTGAGGTCCGGGCCTTGATATTCCTGCGAGCCGAAAAGCGATGGGTATAAGCGGCTCTCGGCCAGCGGCAGCGATGCCACGGATCCCAGGATTAGCGCCACTGCCAATCGATGTAATGCACGCATCCTTCCCCCACTCGGCTCACCTATCGCGCCCCATGGTCAGGATGATTTTGGCGGCAAATCACTTGCCAAGATGTTAATGCCAGCACACAGGAAGCCCCAATAGGTGACCGAGGTGCTGGCGTTGGCATAACATGTCGAAAGTGGTCCACTTCGACATCCCCCAGAAACAGGCAACGTGACATGAGTAGGAATTGGCCAGATCGTCGCATCGTCGATCTCTTCGACATCGAGCATCCGATCCTGCAGGGGCCAATGGCGGGTCCAGGCTATGCCGAGATGGCAATCGCTGTGGCGGAAAATGGCGGCTTGGGTGCCCTGCCGACGGCGACCTTCAATACCGAACAAGTGCAGGAGCAATGGCAGATCATCCGCCGGCAGACCGCCAAGCCAATCAATCTCAATTTCTTCTGCCACACGGCGCCCCAAATCGACGCGGCGCGCGAGCAAGCTTGGCGTAAGCGGCTTGAACCTTATTATCGCGAACTTGGTATCGACCCCAACGGTCCCATTGCCACCAGCAACAGAACACCCTTCGATGACGCGCTTTGCCGCCTGGTCGAGGCATTCCGCCCAGAGGTGGTAAGCTTTCATTTCGGTCTGCCGGAGAAGGCATTGATGGCACGCGTCAAGGCGAGTGGCGCCAAGGTTATTTCCTCAGCGACATCGATCGACGAGGCGGTCTGGCTTGAAGATAACGGCGCCGATGCGGTCATCGCGCAAGGCGCTGAGGCCGGTGGTCATCGTGGTATGTTTCTGGGCGGCGATCCGCTCGACGTGGCCCTCACGCAATCGGGTACCATGGCGCTGGTGCCACAAGTGGTCGATGCCGTGAAGGTGCCGGTGATCGCCGGCGGCGGCATCGCCGATGCGCGGGGTATCGCCGCCGCTTTCGCGCTTGGCGCCTCGGCCGTGCAGATCGGCACCGCTTATCTTTTTACGCCGGAAGCGCGCCTCAGTGCACCGCATCGCGCGGCCCTTCGCGCTGCTAAAGATGGCCAGACAGCGCTCACCAATCTCTTCACCGGTCGACCGGCGCGCGGTCTGATGAACCGCGCGATGCGCGAGCTTGGCTCTTTGAGTCGCGATGTCCCCGCCTTTCCCTTGGCCGGCGGCGCCCTTGCGCCGCTGAAATCGGCGGCGGAAGCGCAAGGCTCCGGCGATTTCGGCTCGCTTTGGGCCGGCCAGGCAGTGGCGATGGGCCGCGACCTCACTGCCGCCGAACTCACCCGCAAGCTTGCGATCGAGGCGCTGGCCAAGATCGGACTGCCGTGATGTGCCCTCTCCTCATGCCTGGGTCCAGCGTTGGTCCTACTGGCCGGACATCCAGTCCCACTGAGAAGTCACCTCATTAGCATCAGAATACGTGAGAGAGTTCCGGCGATTCGATTGTTTCGAGCTGCAGGTAAGTGGGGCTAAAATGCGCCACTGCTTTTAGGCCGTCGAGATCCAGAATGGTCAGCCGCTTTTCGCGCAGCACGATCAGCTTGGCCTGGCGTAGCTCCTGGAGCACGCGATTCACATGGACCGGCGACAGCGCCACCGTGTCGGCGAGATCGTGCTGGGTCAGCGGGAAATCACAGCCATCGGCATCAGTGAGGCCGACAATCCGCAGGCGATGGAAGACTTCGCACAGCAGATGCGCCATGCGTTCACAACCCGTGCGCTGGCCGACATTGACGATCCATTCGCGCGTGATGGCTTCGTCCACCAAGGTCGACCACCACAAAGCGCGCTTGAGTGTCGGGAAATTCTCAAAAATGTCGACCAGCGCTTCATGCGAAAGATGGGCGATGGTGACAGGGGTGACCGTGCCGATGCTGTGGTCAATGCGCTTTAAGAGATAGACGCGCAAATCGCAGGTATCTCCCGGCAGGAAATAGCCGACGATCTGCCGACGACCATCGGGGAGCAGCTTGTAGCGGCAGGCAAAGCCGTCGACCAAGAGGTTGACGCCCTTGGGCCGACTGTCTTGGCTCAGAAAATCCTCACGCGCGCCCAGATGACGGGTCGATTGAACGGCGGCGGCGAGCGCACGCTTCTCCGTACTCGATAATGTCGAGAATTGCTCAAGCTTCCGGATAAGCCTCGAAATCATGACCACACTGCTCTTGCACGCAGACACAGCGTCACGCTGCGCGCATCAACTGATTGCCTTCAAACCGACGTTTCAAATGCCTGGAAATGGCCGCCGGTGAAGGTGGTCAGACGCCTGCTCGCGACGCCCTTCCCCCAATCGGATCGTTCCGTGATTCGGAGAACCTTCGCACTAACATAGGTTACTGCGACATCTTTAGTTGAGTTTTTCAGAAGAGTAACTTCGACCTACCCATTTAGGTCACACAGGAGAGATATTTACTACGACCCAATGTATCCAAGCGCGCAGACAACAAAAACTAACATATGTTAGCGGCTGTTTATTCGCCATCCGGTTGTTGTCGGAAAAATCGGACAATCGCCTCGTGCTCTCTGTCATCCTCGGACTTGATCCTGGGATTCACTAATTGCCAGTGAGAGTAGATGCCGGGGGCAAGCCCGAGCATGACAGTTTCTTTAAACGGCCGCAGCATTCACCTGTCTGCAATCGGGCCGATAAAGGCTGCAACGATTTCGGGATTTAAGATCGCGTAAACGGTGCCCACCAACGCGAACACAAAGAGGATACACAGAGTGACGACGCAGACAATTTTCAGATCCCGCATCATGCGGCTCCGCTGGGTGAGCCTTATCATGGGTAGGATGCCGCACCGCCTCAATAACATATGTTGGTGAGCGGCATATAATAAAGGGGTAGCGGCGAAATCGCGCACCACCCAATGCGTCGTCGTCGCCATCAGCCCTCGCCCCGCTTCGACGACAATTGTTCCTCCATCATCTCACCGCGCTGGTGATCGGATTTGGCGATCTTGCGGAGGATTTCTTCCGGCGTCAGGCGGCTCTCACCTGGAAGATCGGGAATCGTCTCAACGCGGTTGTCGTCTCTTTTGTCTTGACCCTTCATCGCCGCCCCTCATGCCAGTTGAGCACGTAAGATCAAAACCGCGATCCGGCGTCTGTTCCCTCACGAGCCGGATTGCTGCGCGCCCGTTCAGGCAATTGTCCTGGATTACTTAAATGATTCCGGCAGGTAAGTGATTTATCCGAGCTGGGT
>CAYOYT010000207.1:0-5267 GCA_964408245.1 uncultured Dongia sp.
GCCTAGCTCACATCATTGAGCCAATACTCAAGCTGGTTGGGCGAACGATCGGCGCGATTGTCCAGATCGTCTTTGAAAGACTGCCGGACATTTTCGTGGCTGTCTTCACCAGCTACGCGGATGCCTTGGATCGCCGTGACTGGTCACCTTGGATCTATATCCCCTTGGCTACGATCCTGACGTCGATCACGATCTTCCTGCCGATCGCGATCTGTACCGCCATCTATTATATTTTCTGAGAGAGGGCGAAGAGATCGCTTGCCATGAAGCGATGGATGCGGCCAAATCCGGCAATAATCAGCGCTTCGGTAATCGCGAAGCGATAGAAGCGGAAATCCTTGAAATCAGCATAGAAAGCGGCGTTGGGTCGGGCGGCAAGATAGACCGCACGATATTCTGGCGCAGTCGTTTCACTGACATCGCCCAGCAGCGTCACGCGCGGTCCCCCCAGCGGTTCGTCGCCATCGCCGGTGCCGTCGAACAGCAGCGACGCCTTCGAACTGTTCCTCAGATTGCGGGCATGATCAGAGAGATCCGATAGCAGCAGCAGCGGCATGCCGTTGGTATCAAGGGCGGGCACGACCAGGCTAACTGACGGAAAGGAAACCCCATCGCGGTCAGCGATTGTTCCGAACGCAGCCCTGGGAAGCTGCATCAGTCTCTTAATTTCCCTTTTTGGATCAATAGCTTCATTCATGACTAAGGGCTCATCTGCAAATCGCTCTTGGTCTAGTAAATGTGCCGATTGTGCCCCATTTCTGTCATCATTGGCGGTAATCTTGGCAAGGTTCGTTAAATTCTATAATTGTTCGCACGCCAAGGAGGAAACCCCCGTGCCGCAGACCATTGCGCTGGTTGATGACGACCTTAATATCCTGACCTCCGTCACGATCACGTTGGAGGCGGAAGGCTTTGCCGTCCGGACGTATAGTGACGGTGCTGAAGCTTTGCGCGGTTTGATGCAGCAACCGGTCGACCTTGCCGTGCTTGATATCAAGATGCCACGTATGGACGGTATGGAGCTCTTGGAGAAGCTACGTAAGACGTCGTCCTTGCCAGTCATCTTCCTCACCTCAAAGGATGATGAAGTCGACGAGCTCATGGGTCTTCGCATGGGCGCAGATGATTACATCAAGAAGCCCTTTTCGCAGCGCCTGCTGATCGAGCGTATCCGCTCTATCCTGCGGCGTGAGGAAAGCCGTTTGTCCACTGGGCAGAATGGCGAGGCGGCGATGATGCGCGGTCCACTGATGATGGATCCGACACGGCATCTGTGCACCTGGGATAGTCAGCCGATCGAATTGACGGTCACCGAGTTTCTGCTGCTAAAGGCGCTGGCGCAGCGCCCCGGCCACGTGAAGAGCCGCGATCAATTGATGGATTCCGCCTATGGCGAGAATATTTATGTCGACGACCGTACGATCGACAGTCACATCAAACGGCTGCGTAAGAAGTTCAAGGCAGTTATCGGTGAGTTCAATCATATTGAGACCCTTTATGGTGTCGGCTATCGCTACAAAGAAAGCTGACATGCCACGTGATTGGCAGCTGCGATGAGCGAGGCGACGCGAAGCGACGATCTTGAGCATTGGCGTCTGCCGCTTTCCACATCGCGCGGCGAGCAGGTACAACAAGCCGCGATCAGAAAAAAGCGGTTCTGGGGGCGGCAAGACCCAGCGCATGAAGAATCGATGAAACCTGCGCCTTTGCATATGGCTATGCCGGAAGGTCGAGTGCGGGCCGAGGGTAGGAGAAAGATAAAGTCGAAGCGGCTCCCGGCCTCGCGCCGGTCGCTGTGGCAATCGCCTCTGACCCGTCGCATACTCGTCCTTAACATCATGGCACTGCTGGTACCGGTGCTGGGCTTGCTCTATCTGCCGAGCTACCGCGACAGCCTGCTGCAATCCGAACTTGAGTTGCTGAAGACCGAAGGCTCGCTATTTTCTGGCGCTCTGGCGGCGAGCGGTGTCGCTACCAGTCCGCTCGGCGATGAGAAACTGGTGCCGGAAACAGCGCGCCAAACAATCCGCCGATTAGTTGACGTTTCAAAGACGCGGGCGCGGCTTTTTACGCCAGATGGTGTCTTGATCGCGGATTCGTTCCTGTTGTCCGGACCTGGCGGCATCGTCACCATTACGCCCCTGCCGCCACTCGACCCCAATGAAAGCCTGACCTGGAAATGGGTAATTGGAGCTTACGACTGGGTCTTTAATCGTCTGCCGAGCGGGCGGATTCTGAGGCCCTATCAAGAAGCCGCCATTCAGAACGCCGCAGATTACGATGAGGTCGTGAAAGCGCTTAATGGCGAAGCCGCGACTTTCGTGCGGGATGCCGGCAAAGGCAAGATGCTTTTGTCAGCAGCGGTGCCGGTGCAGCGCTATCGCCAGGTACTCGGTGCACTTCTGCTAACCAAGCTGGGTGACGATATCGAAGCAACCCTGCGCGATACGCGCCTAACCATTCTGGGCGTTTCCGGCATCGCATTGGGAATCACCGTCCTGTTGTCGCTTTACCTCGCAAGCACGATTGCTTTGCCGATCCATCGCTTGGCAGATGCTGCAGATCGCGTGCGACGCGATAAGGGGCGGCAGAAAAAGATTCCCGACCTTTCCGCACGCAGCGACGAGATTGGCGATCTATCGGGTGCCTTACGCGACATGACCGAGGCTGTGTGGCGGCGCATGGATGCGATCGAGGGTTTTGCCGCCGATGTTGCGCATGAGATCAAGAATCCGCTGACCTCGCTGAGGAGTGCCGTCGAAACGGTGGCACGTGTCGAGGATCCGCAGCAGCAGAAGAAGTTGATGAGTATCATTCTCGACGACGTGCAGCGGCTCGACCGCTTGATCACCGATATCTCCGATGCCTCGCGCATTGATGCCGAAATGTCGCGTGCTGAAGCGGCGCCGGTAAAACTGCGCGATCTCGTTCTGGCGGTGGCTGATATTCACACGACGACGGGCCACGATTCTGCTCCCGTCATTCGGACTCAATTGCCCGATGGAGACGACCTCTCGGTTCTGGGCACCGAAGGTCGTCTTGGTCAGGTCGTGCGTAACCTCGTCGCCAACGCGATGTCGTTTAGCCCGCCCAAGGGTGTCATTCTGCTCTCGGCGCGTCGTGTTGGTCGCCAGATCATGCTGATGGTGGAAGACGAGGGCCCTGGTATTCCACCCGACAAACCGACGGCCATTTTCGAGCGCTTTTATTCTGAGCGGCCGAAGGGCGAAAAGTTCGGCACTCACTCAGGTCTTGGCTTGTCGATCTCGAAGCAGATCGTCGAAGCCTATGGCGGCGCGCTTGCTGCCAACAACCGGCATGACGCGGCCGGTCGTATAAATGGGGCGTGTTTTACCGTGACTTTACCGATTGCTTGAGATCGTCATGACGCCGAACTTTCTTCGCATCGATGGAGTGGCGGTTGCGATCGACGGACAGGCTGTTCTGTTGCGCGGGCCTTCCGGCAGCGGTCGCTCTGATCTGGCACTGCGCCTAATAGATGAGCGCGCCAAGCTTATAAGCGACGAACAAGTCGAGCTCAGATGTGACGCTGGACGTCTGCTGGTGGGCATGCCGGGATTGATGCCGGCCGCCCTGAAAGGTATGATTGAGGCGCGGGGGCTTGGTCTTGTCAGTGTGCCGCATGTCGATGAGTTCGTACCACTCGCCTGGGTGATCGATATGGCGCGGGCCGTGGATATAGAACGCATGCCAACGGCGGATAGGGCTGAATATCTGGGTATCTGCGTGCCACTTCTCAAGCTGGATCCTTTTACGGTATCGGCGACGGCGAAGCTGCGGCTTGCAGTAAGCTCGGGTGCTGGCCATATTCTAGGACGCGAGTGAGGATTTAGAGACGCGCTGATGCTAGAGCGGGAACCAGGCAATATCGTATCGAAAGCGGGCGATGCCGAGCGGCGGCACATCGTTTTAATCACTGGCCTTGCCGGCGCGGGCCGATCGACAGCCCTCAAATGTCTCGAAGATATCGGTTATGAAGCCGTGGATAATATGCCGCTCGATCTACTGCCGCATCTCGTAACGGGTCTCGGCCAGGCGAGTCTGCCGACTATGAGCAAACCAGTTGCTTTAGGGTTCGATTCGCGAACAAGCGGTTTTTCTGGCGATCGCTTCATTGAACTGGTCAAGCAGCTCAAGGCGGATACTCGCTTCCGCGTGAGTCTTGTTTTTCTCGAATGTGATGACGAAGTTCTGCAGCGCCGTTATACCGAAACCCGGCGACGCCACCCGTTGGCCCAGGATCGCTCAGTTGGCGACGGCATCCTGCGTGAACGGCAGTTGATGCGGTCGATCCATAGCGAGGCTGATGTCGTCCTTGATACCAGCGAGACGGCAATCGGCGATCTGAAGACGATGCTGGTCGGACATTTCGGCTTGATGGCGCAGCCAGATCTTGCGCTTACCGTTGTTTCCTTTTCCTACAAGCACGGATTACCGCGTGAAGCCGACCTCGTTTTTGATGTTCGATTTCTTGAAAATCCTTATTATAATCAGTCTCTTAGATTGCTATCCGGAGAGGACGAAGCGGTTGGCCGGGCGATCGAAACGGACCCAGCTTTCCCTGGTTTCTTTGCGGCTCTGACTTCCTTATTGTGGCCCCTCTTGCCGGGCTATGAGGGCGAAGGGAAGAGCTATCTCACCATCGCTATCGGTTGCACCGGTGGGCGGCATCGTTCCGTTTTCGTGGCGAACAGGTTGGTACAATGGTTGAAGGAACGCGGCCGGTCGGTCACGCTCAGACATCGCGACGTCGGACGCGCTGCCAAATGATGCGCGCGAACCGTCGCAGAGGTTATGTGATTTGGGGGTGTGTGTGGTTCAGACTCAGGTAATCGGCATCGTCCTTGTGACGCATGGCAATCTTGCTGCCGAATTTCTCGCCGCCCTAGAGCATGTGGTGGGCAAGCAGTTGGCGGCGGTCGCCATCTGCATCGGTCCCGAAGATGACATGGAGATGCGCCGGCGCGAGATACTGGAAGCGGTCGCTCAATGCGATCAGGGGAAGGGCGTCGTGTTGCTGACCGACATGTTCGGTGGCACCCCCTCGAACCTCGCCATTTCGACGCTCGATAAGGCAAATGTCGAGGTTGTGGCCGGCGTTAATCTGCCGATGCTGATTAAGCTTGCCAGCGTGCGCGGCACTCTGCCGCTGACCGGCGCGGTTACTGCGGCCCAAGAAGCGGGGCGAAAGTACATCAACGTCGCCTCGCAGCTTCTCAAAGCCAGCGAATGCTGAAGGAGAGGCG
>CAYOYT010000208.1:0-4413 GCA_964408245.1 uncultured Dongia sp.
GGCTTCGATATTGGCCTCATGACCATCACCATCGTGCTCGATTATTTCGACTTCCGCTTCAAGGCTGAGGAATGGCGCAAGAGCCGGCCGAATCTCGCCAAGTGGCACGAAGCTATATCGGTGCGGCCGTCATTAAAGAGCACGTTGCCGTTCGAATAAATCAGCGGCAAAAGGTGAATAGATCCACGTCCGGATCTTTGATACCGGCGAGCGTACGCTGAATGAGCTGTGCGGCGATCGCGCTAAAGGTGATGCCGTTACCGCCATACCCCATAATGCCGTAGCAATGCGGTTTCCCGGGCAGGGCGCCAATCAAAGGCAGGCCAGTCACGGATTCGCCAAAGCAACCTGCCCAAGCGTAATCTGGCGTGACATCGACGTTTGGCAGCAGACGCTGCAGTTTGCGACCAATAGCTTTCACCTTCTTTGGCAGCAAGCTGTCGCTCTTTTTTGCGTCTGTGAATGGCTCATCTTCACCCCCGACGATGATGCGGCCGTCGCGGCTCGTGCGCAGATAAAGGTAGGGATCAGCGGCCTCCCAGATCAGCCGACGTTCCGGCCACAAATTGCGCGTCTGCGGCTTGGTCGCATAAGCCCAGCTTGAGATGACTTTAAGATCGCGCAGCTGTAGGAAATGCGGCGTCTCGTATCCGGTTGCAATGACGCAGGCCTTAGCCGAAATCTCGTGGCCATTCTTCGTCAGCAGATCAACACCGCCACGTCGCGGCGCCAGGTCGATGACCTCGACCGGCGCATGAAGACGAGCACCGCGCGCGGCAGCTGACCGCCAAAGGGCTGCTACGAGCTTTACTGGGTTGAGCTCACCCGAGCCATGCGACAGGGAGGCGCCAATTCGATCTATTCCACCTATCAACTTCAACGCCGCGCGGTCGAGATAGACCGAGCGTAGACCGGCCTTCTGGCGTGCGGCGACCTCGCGTTTCATTGCTGTGGCGTTGAGGCTGTCGCCACAAAGATAAAGCGTCTCACGCTCCATAAAGTCGCAAGCGATGCCAAGTTCCAGGATTCGGTGGCGCAGGTAATCGACACCCATCGCCGAGCGCCAGTAGGCGCGAATGGCCTTGCCTGTACCGATCTTGTGTTCGAGGTCGACCAGCGGTGTGTCGATTTCGAATTGCAGCAGAGCGGTGCTGGCGGCGGTCGATCCTTTCACCGGCCCGCGACGGTCAAGCACTGTGACCTTGTGTCCAGCGAGCAGCAGCGCGTCGGTGACGAGAGCGCCGCTGATGCCCGCGCCGATAACGACGATCTCGGCTTTGGCCGATCGTATTAGCGGTTCGTGCGGTGTCGGCGGATAACGCTTGGCCAACCAGAGCGGCCGTCCGCTGCGCAGATCGCGTTTCTTGGTTAGTTCCGCCATAGTGGAAGACCCGAGAGGGGAGGGAGATGATAGAAACGCGTCTCACCCAGCAGAGTTCCAGAGTGTCTATTTTTTCATGTATAGATCGCGTGCTGCCAGCACCGCACCGCCGACGATGGCAAAGCATCCCAGCAGCACGGCTGTGGTGGCGTCGGCCTTGCCGGTCGCGACCAGCAGCAGCGTGGATATGAGCGGCGATGCATAGGAGATGGCGCCCAGCGCCTTGATGTCGCCTTTCTTGACGCCGTAATCCCAGACGAAAAACGCAGCACCAACTGGGCCGAGGCCCAAAGCAATGACCGCGACCCACTGCCAAGAATCGGCCGGCCAGATCGTTGTCTCGACAAGAAGATGGCTGACAATCCCGAGGAGCGCGGTGACACCGCAGAAGGCGCCGACCAGATCGGTCGGTGCCGAACCGAAGCGGCGCGAGAGCACGGAATAGATCGACCAAGTGAAAGCGCAGGCAAGGGCCGCGCCATAGCCGATGAGGTCGCCCACCGGCTGATGGGCGGCGGGACTCCCGCGCGCCAGCAACAGCATGCCCGCACCACCCATGCCGATTATCGCACCAGCGAGGTGCTGCCAATAAAGCTTCTCTCCCGGTAGAAAAGCCGAAAACACCACAATCAGCAATGGCCACAGATAAGCGATGAGGCTCGCTTCCACTGCAGGCGCGTGATCGAGCGCTACGAAGTAGAAGAGGTGATAAAGGAACAAACCACCGATGCCGATTGCATAGACAGGCCAGGGCTGGCGGAAGAAGACGAAGGCGCTGCGCCCCACGGTCAGTGCATCCTTCAGCCATTTCAGTGAAGCGAACAAGAAGGCGATGCCGAAGGTCATAGCCATCAATTGGAACGGCGGCACTAATCCTGTCGACGATGTGAAGAGCGCCAATGTCGCCCATAGCAGAACGGCAATGGCGCCGATCATCGTGGCACGACGGGTGGCAGATTGGTCGCGGGCAGTGAAAGGCGTATCGGTCATGACCTGCCTGCTATCGCAAGCCGCGCGGCAATCGTCAAGGTAAGGGGCCGCTGCTTAAACTAAGTCCGTGGGGCCAGGAAAACGATCAGCAGCCAGTTCGACAAAATAATCGATGTGATCATGAAGAACAGTAGCACATAGCGGTGGAAGTTGCGTTCTCGCTCGCTGACCAGATTGCGAATGATGCGGGTGAGGTTGGAGAATCGCTCGGCGATGAGGGTCATCTTCTCGCGCTCAGCATTTTGCCAAAACTGATAGATAATCAGTGAATAGATAGCGCCCACCGACAGCACCAGGCTGATGACGATGCAGAGCTTGAAGAGAAAGCCAGCCTTCGACGCGTAATCACCGATAAGGCCGAGCAATACGAAGAGGCCGAATGAGCTCAGCAGCGTGCCCCATTGCTGATGTTTGGCGAAACGGATCGTGTCGCCAGAACTGTGATAGAGCTCTAGCATTTCGGCATGCGTCAGCTCGTCGAGGTCTGACGGCTCGATCGCTAGGCGCTCGGCAGCCTGGTCTGATGTATCTTCCTTGGCAGACTTGGCCATATCCAGCCACTTCCCCAGCCTTCATCCATTGTCTGTCGCAAGGATAGACAGACAATGGTTAACAAGCGGTGGATGCCTTATTTTGAATGCTATATCAGTGACTTATGATAAGAAGGTCGTCAATACATATGCTGACCGCCATTGATGGAGAGGGTCGAGCCGGTGATGAATCCGGCATCGTCGGCCACCAAAAACAGCACGCCGCGCGCGATTTCCGATGCTTGACCAAGGCGGCCAACGGGAATTTTGGCAACGATCTTTTCCAGCACCTGAGGCGGCACGGCGCGCACCATGTCAGTGTCGATATAGCCGGGTGCGATGGCATTCACGGTGATGTTCTTTGCCGCCCCTTCCTGGGCCAACGCCTTGGTGAAGCCATGGATACCCGATTTGGCGGCGGCGTAGTTCACCTGTCCGTACTGGCCGGCCTGGCCGTTGATTGACCCAATATTGACAATGCGGCCGAAGCCGCGCTCGCGCATGCTGTCGATAACGCAACGGCACATGTTGAAGCAGGAGGAGAGGTTGGTGTGGATCACCGCCTCCCATTGCTCCGGCGTCATCTTATGCATGGTGCCGTCGCGGGTAATACCGGCATTGTTCACGACGATATCGACCGAGCCCAGTTCCGCGGAAATCTTGGCGATGCCGTCCTTGACCGCTTTGAAGTTCGAGACATCGATTTTGTAGGCGGGAATGCCACTCTCCTGCGTGAAGGCCTTGGCCTTTGCCTCGTCGCCGCCATAGACAGCGGCCACCTTATAGCCGGCACCCTTCAGCGCCAGACTGATTGCCTCGCCGATGCCACGTGTTCCGCCCGTCACAACCGCTACTCTCTGCATGCATGCCTCCCTGGTCTGCTTTTTTGTTTCTGAGCGCCACTCCTTAAGGAGTAGTTTTTATCTTTCAACGCACATGGCGATTCCCATGCCGCCGCCGATGCAAAGCGTCGCGAGGCCCTTTTTCGCGTTACGTTTCTGCATCTCGTGCAATAGCGTCACGAGGACGCGGGCGCCCGAGGCACCGATGGGATGTCCGAGCGCGATGGCGCCGCCATTAACATTTACCTTTGCAACATCCCAGCCCAGCTCCTTGTTGACCGCGCAGGCCTGAGCGGCAAAGGCTTCATTTGCTTCGATGAGATCGAGATCGCTCGCTTTCCAGCCAGCCTTGGCGAGTGCTGCCTGACTGGCCGGTATCGGGCCGGAACCCATGATGGCCGGATCGACGCCGACCGTCGCCCAGCTGACGATGCGGGCGAGCGGGGTAAGGCTGCGCTTCGCGGCCTCGGCGGCACTCATCAGTACCGTGCCAGCAGCGCCGTCATTGATGCCAGACGCGTTGCCGGCCGTCACTGTGCCGCTATCGCCGCGCACGAAAGCGGGGCGTAGCTTGGCCAGCATGTCGAGCGTGGTGCCGTGCTTTGGATATTCATCCTCGGTGACGATCGTGTCGCCCCACTACGACGACGTGCCGCTCTCGCTCGGCCAG
>CAYOYT010000208.1:4423-5226 GCA_964408245.1 uncultured Dongia sp.
GCGACCGGCGATGGTTACCGGCGTGATCTCATCCTTGAACTTTCCAGCCTTCTGCGCTGCCTCGGCCTTTTGCTGGCTCGCGGCGGCGAAAGCATCTTGCTGATCGCGGGTGATCTGCCATTTCTGTGCCACGTTCTCGGCCGTGTTGCCCATATGATAACCGTTGAAGGCATCCCACAACCCGTCCTTGATCATGGTGTCGATCATGTCGGTATTGCCCATCTTCGTGCCGTTGCGAAGATGCATCGCATGCGGTGCCAGGCTCATGCTTTCTTGGCCGCCAGCGACGACGATGGCTGAATCGCCATTGCGGATCGCCTGAAAACCCAAGGCCACCGCGCGCAGCCCAGATCCGCAGAGCTGGTTGATGTTGTAGGCGGTCTTTTCCTGCGGGATGCCGGCATGAATGGCGGCTTGGCGCGCTGGGTTTTGCCCGGCAGCGGCGGCCAGAACCTGGCCCAGAATGACTTCGTCAACTTCGCCGGCCTCGACCTTGGAGCGGGCCAGCAGATCCTTGATCACGGCCTGACCCAGGACATGCGCCGGAACGGAAGAAAGTGCGCCGTTGAAAGCGCCGATCGCAGTACGGGCGGCGGCGGTAATGACAACGTCGGTAGCATTGGCCATGGGATTATCCTCCAGCGGCTTTTTATTTGTTGCATTGCAGCGAGAACTTACGAGACGCCTTCAGCCGTTCGCAAATATCTCCCAGTATCTTTGTCACGCGACCCTATAGCTAGGATGGGACGCGGTCCACGCCCATCCGGTCAAGCGACACGTTGGACATAGGCGAGACGTCGAAC
>CAYOYT010000209.1:0-5201 GCA_964408245.1 uncultured Dongia sp.
GGTTTCCGGTGCGTGCTAGATCGCTCAACCAGGCAAGCGCACTCTTTGCGCAATACGGCTACCCGCTCCTGCTGCTATCCTGGCTGCCGGTTATCGGCGATCCGATTACTTTGGCTGCGGGTGTCATGCGCGCCAGCTTCCTGCCCAGCCTGATTCTCATCCTCATCGGCAAAACCGCGCGTTACGGCGTGCTGGCCTGGATCACCTTGGCGGCGATCTGATTTCCCGCGGATCAATGCCGTGCTACAAAGCTTTCATGCTGACAAAACTGGCCTATAGCTACCGCACCGATCCAGCTGTCCCGCCCTTTCCCGATGACAGGTCGCTGATCGTTTTCGACGGCGTCTGCGCGCTCTGCTCGGGCTTCGTCCGGTTCGTCCTGCGCCATGACCCCGCCGGCCGCTTCCGTTTTGTGGCCGCGCAATCCGAATTAGGGCGAGCGCTTTACCGCCATTACGGTCTCGATCCAGAAAACTGGGAAAGCAATTTGCTAATCGCCGAGGGTCGTCTGTATTTGCGCAGCGAGGCGGCGATCCAGATCTTTTGCGGATTCGGCGGATTGTGGCGGATCGTGCATATCCTGCGGGTCATCCCAGGTACCTGGCGCGATCGTCTCTACGATTTCATCGCCGGTCATCGCTATCGCTGGTTCGGAAAACACGATTACTGCGGCGTGCCAGACGCTGCTTTAACCGATCGGTTCCTGACCTCATGAGATCGATCCTGGTCATCGGCGGCGGCGGCACGTTCGGCGGCCGGCTGGTTCGACTACTGGCACAGGATGGCGGCTGCAAAATCATCATTGGTGGGCGCGACGCTGGCCGCGCAGCACCCTTGCTGGCCAAGCTTAGCGCTCATGATGTGGCGTTCCAGGTCTTTGACCGTCTCCACGACGTTGCGGCGCAGCTTGGCAAGATCCGACCCTGGCTGGTCATCGATGCAGCCGGACCGTTTCAGTCGCAAGATGCGCATTGTCATGCGGTCCCAGAGGCCTGTATCGGCCTCGGCCTCCATTATATCGATCTCGCCGACAGCCGCGCTTTCGTCACCGGCATCGGCGCTCTCGATGCAGCCGCGAAGGCCGCGGGCATCAGCATTATCACCGGCGCCAGTTCGGTACCGGCTCTGAGCATGGCAGTGGTCGGGGAGCTGGCACGAGACATCCCGCAGTTGACGGAAATCGATATCGCCCTTTCGGCCAGCAATCGGGCAACGGCCGGACCGAGTGTCACCCTGGCGATCCTCAGCTATGTCGGTCGACAAATCACCTTCCTTACCGAGGGCGTGTGGCGACAAAGCCATGGCTGGCAGAAGCTCGTCCGCAAATCCTTTGCCGTCACGGGTCGCAAACCCATCCGAGGTCGTTGGGTTGGCTTGTGCGATGTGCCAGATCTTGATTTGCTGCCGTGCCGCTATCCCGAGATAGAGACGGTCATCTTTCGCGCCGGCGCCGAACTTGCCGTGCAAAATATCGCTTTATGGCTGGCGAGCTTTGCGGTGCGTTGGGGCCTGATCCGCAATCTCCCCGCCTTTGGTCCGTTACTGACACGTCTGCAACGCGTCTTTGATAAATGGGGAACAGACCGCTCCGCCATGTCAGTCGTGGTAACAGGTCGTACCGCCGACCATTGTATCATCAGGAACATTTGGACTCTGCTTGCTGAGGACGGACACGGCCCGTGGGTTCCATGCTTTGCTGCCGCCATCGCCGTGCGGAAATTGGTGGCAAACTCTTTGCCACCCGGTGCTTTTCCCGCCAACGATGTCCTGACGCTGGCCGATTTTTCCGATCTTCTCGCCCGTTTCCATCTCTTCACAGAGATTCGCCGCAGCGCCTAACAATATGATTAATAAAATCTATTTTGGCTTTTGCGGGATTAATCCCGCAAGCTAACTAGGGGTATTAGGGACTCTCGCTTGAATTTATCTGACACCGACAGTAAATACTGGCGCGTACTGTGGAATGATCGGATAGTGGAAAGCAGGTCGTGAACGCTGGAAGACGGGTTCTCCTCATCATCGCGGGCGGGATTGCCGCCTATAAGGCGCTGGATGTCATCCGTCGTGGGCGCGAGCGCGGCTTCGATTTCCGTGTCATTCTGACCAAAGGCGGATCTGCATTCATTACACCGCTCTCGGTCGCGGCGCTTGCCGGCTCAAAGGCCTATACCGAGCTTTTCTCACTCACCGACGAAACCGAAATGGGCCATATCCGTTTGGTCAGGGAGACCGACCTAGTCCTGGTGGCACCGGCCACAGCTGATCTCATCGCCAAGATGGCCCATGGCCTCGCCGACGATCTCGCCAGCACAGCGCTTCTCGCCAATGATCGACCGGTGCTCATTGCCCCGTCGATGAATGCTGTGATGTGGCAGAACCCAGCTGTTCAAGCCAATGTCGCGACCCTAAGAGCGCGCGGAGTTGCCATAGTCGGGCCGGGCGCCGGCGATCTTGCCTGCGGTGAAGTCGGAGACGGGCGTCTCGCGGAACCGCTCGATATCATTGATGCCGCCTTGCGCATTTTGTCTGGCGGACTGCTCAAAGATCTCAAGGCGCTGGTCACTTCCGGTCCTACGCATGAGCCGATCGACCCAGTGCGCTTCATCGGTAACCGATCTTCTGGCAAGCAAGGCCATGCAATTGCGCGAGCGCTTGCGGCGGCCGGGGCGCAGACAGTATTGGTGACCGGCCCGACCGCCCTGCCCGATCCCGCTGGATGCAAGACCGTCCATATTGAGCGCGCCGCCGAGATGCTCGCCGCTGTGCAGACGCACCTTCCCGCCGATATCTTTGTCGGCGCCGCCGCGATTGCCGATTGGCGACCGACGATTGAAGTGCGGCAGAAGATGAAGAAGGGCCAGGGCGGCGAACCACCGCGCATCGAGCTCACCACCAATCCCGATATTCTCGCGACCATCTCAGCGCCAGGACCGCAGCGACCGGCTCTTGTCATCGGCTTTGCCGCCGAGACCGAGAACATCGTCGCCCATGCGACAGAGAAACGACGCCGTAAGCAATGCGATTGGATGCTCGCCAACGATGTTTCAGTCGAGACCGGCACGTTCGGTGGCGCCGATAACAAAGTGCATGTGATCACCGCCGAGGGCGTCGAGGAATGGCCGCGCCTCAGCAAGGCCGATTTGGCCCAGCGTCTGGTCGTGCGCATCGCTGGATTTATGAAGGACAAAGTATGATGAGTGCGGTGCGTGTTGCCGTAACTCGATTGCCGCACGGCACTGATCTGCCGCTGCCCACTTACGCGACCGACCAAGCAGCCGGCCTCGATCTCATGGCGGCACTTGCGGCCCCGGTGACGTTGCTACCCCTAGGTCGCGTCCTCATTCCGACTGGGATCAGCATCGCGCTGCCGGCGGGATATGAAGCACAGGTGCGGCCGCGCTCGGGCTTGGCCCTGAAACAAGGTGTCACCGTCCTCAATGCACCAGGAACGATCGATGCCGATTATCGCGGCGAGATTGGCGTCATCCTGGTCAACCTGTCGGACGCTGCCGTGACGCTGCAGCGCGGCGACCGCATCGCGCAACTGCTGCTGGCCAAGGTTGAGCGCCTGCAATGGGACGACGTTGCGGCCTTGCCCACGACATCGCGCGGCATCGGGGGTTTCGGTTCTACCGGGATCAGTGCCGGCGCCGCTAAAAATTCATAACGACATGTCAAAAAACTAAAGACAGGGAAGCATCGTGCTCCATCCATCCAAACGATTGCTGTTCGCCATAGAAGCCGTGCTTGATATTGCCTATTATGGCGGTTCGCAGCCCGTGCAGTCGGGCGACATCTCGACGCGCCAGGGTATTCCGCGCCGCTATCTGGAGCAGGTGCTACAGCATCTAGTGCGTTCTGGCATTCTTGCCGGCCATCGCGGGCCGAAGGGTGGCTATCTGCTGGCGCGCGAAAAGCGACGCATTAATCTAGGTGAAATCGTGCGCTCAGTGCGCCAGTTCGAAGGCTCGCCCGACCCGGTGCAAACGGCCTCTGGCTCGCGCGTGGCGTTGGAGATCGTGCGACCCGTTTGGCGGGAATTACAGCAAGAGATGCTCTCAAAGCTTGACGACGTCTCGCTCGAGGATCTCTGCGAGAAGGCGCGAACCGCCGGTATCCAGACCGACGCGCTGCAACGCCTCGATTTCAGTATCTAACGACAGACACCAGCCCGTGCGGGCCGTGACGATCAGGAATAGGGATGAGACTCATGAGTAAGGCCACGTTTCGCGGCAAGATCTACGACAACTTCCTTGCCACGATCGGTGCGACACCGATCGTGCGGCTTGGCAAGTTAGCGCGCGCTGAAGGTACGAAGGCGGACATCCTGGGTAAGCTCGAATTCTTCAATCCACTTTCTTCAGTCAAAGATCGCATCGGCTTGGCCATGATTGAGGCGCTGGAAGCCTCTGGCAAGCTGCAGCCGGGCGGTACGTTAATTGAGCCGACCTCGGGCAATACCGGCATCGCGCTCGCTTTCGTCGCTGCCGCCAAAGGCTATCGCCTGATCCTCACTATGCCGGAGAGCATGTCGCTGGAACGGCGTAAGATGCTGCGCCTGCTGGGGGCCGAGCTTGAATTAACGCCGGCGGCGCGCGGCATGTCGGGAGCGATCGCCCGCGCCGAAGAACTTGCCGCCTCGACACCCGGCGCGGTCATCCCGCAGCAGTTCAAGAATCTCGCCAATCCGGACGTGCACCGTCACACCACGGCGCAGGAGATCATCGCCGATGTCGGCGGCAAGCTCGATTACTTCGTCTCGGGTGTCGGTACCGGCGGCACCATTACCGGCGTCGGTGAGATCCTCAAGAAGGAGATGCCCAGCGTGAAAATCGTCGCGGTCGAACCAGAGGACAGCCCAGTTCTTTCCGGCGGCCAGCCCGGCCCGCATAAGATCCAGGGTATCGGCGCCGGCTTCGTGCCCGAAGTGCTCAACCGCGGCATCATTGATGAGGTGCTGCGTATCTCCAACGCCAACGCCTTCGCCATGGCACGAAAGGTGGCGAAGCTCGAAGGTATGCCGGTCGGCATCTCCTCCGGTGCCGCCCTCACCGCCGGCATCGAAATCGGCCAGCGCCCAGGACACGAGAACAAGCGCATCCTTATCATTCTGCCCTCCTCGGCCGAACGCTATCTCTCGACGGCTTTGTTCGAGGGGTTGGAGTAAGAAGGCGCCTCACCTCAACCCCTCTCCCCATTTC
>CAYOYT010000210.1:0-3263 GCA_964408245.1 uncultured Dongia sp.
ATCGATCCGACGCCGTTTTGACTTTCCCCAAGCGTGGGGAAGGGTTAGGGAGAGGGAGGGGGCTTGTGGAACTATCCCGGCTTGCTCGCATTTCTTTATCCGCACACAAAAGCGGAGAAGACGATGGCGCGCATTCTGCTAGCAGTCGCAGGGGTCTATTTCATTCTGGGAACGGTACTAGGCCTGCATATGGGGCTGATCGCCGATTACCGCCTCGGTATCGTCTACGCGCATATCGACGGGCTCGGATTCTTAGCGCTCGGACTCATTGGCGCGCTCTATCTGATGCGTCCTGATCTCAGCAACGGCCTTTTCGCTTGGGCCCATTTCTGGCTGCACATGATCGGGCTGCCCATTCTGCTCATCGGTCTTACGATGACCCAGCTTGATGCCTTCATTACTGGCCACACAATCGCTCTCATCGGCATGCTCTTGCTCCTCATCAGTGCCGTGGCGCTCACCGTTAATTTCTTTAGCTGCACCAGACAAAATGTTGGCAAGTAAGCTTAGGTGGGGATGCCACGTGACGTGTCTCACCCATGCACGGCAATGCTATCGCCTGGCGCTTCTTCGCGTGCGTTCATCCCGTAATCACGCAAGACAGAAGCCACGCGCAGACGGTAATTGGCGAATATTCCATCGCGGCCAGCTTGCTGCGCGCGACGATGACTTTCGAGATTGCGCCATTGCTTGACTGCGGAGTCATCGCGAAAAAAGGAAAGGGAGAGCAGCTTGCTTGGATTGCTGATGCTCTGAAATCTTTCGACGGAAATGAAGCCGTCGATCTTCTCCAATTCCGGTTTCAGCTTGGCAGCAATATCGAGATAGGCGTCGCGATGTGCGGCGATGGGTTCGACTTCGAAGATGACGGCGATCATGTGGTTGGTTTGCTCCTTAAAAGGCCGGCAGCTGCTTTCGCCTACGCGATGCAGCGCTCAAAAGCTTGATGCCCGACTTTTTCCGTCATACTCGGAGCCAGCGTTGATCGGGCTGGCCGGGCTCCACTCCTTCCAAGGCAATCAGGCCCCAGAAGACTATACTCTAAGAGAGCCTAATCCCGCTTTGTATCGAACGGGTTGTCGGTGCGCCTGAGGATGAGTCGTATCGGTGTTCCCGGCAGACCGAACACCTCGCGCAGCGATTTCACCATATAGCGATGGTAAGCATCGGGCAGGTCATCCGCTTTCGAGGCGAACAGCGCGAAGGTGGGCGGTCGGGTCTTGATCTGTGTTATGTAGCGGATCTTGATGCGGCGACCGGAAACAAGGGGTGGCGGATGCATCGCCGTCACTTCCGAAAGCCAACGATTGAGCTTCGCGGTTGAAACGCGGTGATTCCAAGTTTCATAGATCTCGAGCACCGCCTTCATCAGCTTATCAAGCCCGCGCTCGGTCATGGCGCTGAGTGTCACAATGGGGACACCCTTGATCTGCGGCAGCGACCAATCGATGCGTTCGTTGAGCTTTTTGATCGCCGCGTTCTTATCCTCAATCGAATCCCATTTGTTGGCAGCGATGATGAGCGCGCGCCCTTCCTCGACTATCTGGCGGGCGATGGTGAGGTCCTGCTTTTCCAGCATGTCGTTGGCATCGAGCACCAAGACGACGACATGAGCGTATTGGATAGCGCGGCGTGTGTCGGCACCTGACAAGCGCTCGAGTTTCTCTGTCACGCGCGAATGACGGCGTAGGCCAGCCGTGTCGATGAGGCGGATTGCTTGCTTCTGCCACGACCAATCGATGGCGATGGAATCACGCGTGATGCCGGCTTCCGGCCCGGTCAGCAGCCGGTCCTCGCCGAGCAGCGCGTTGACCAAGGTCGATTTTCCCACATTAGGACGGCCGACGATGGCAAGTTGCAGGTGCTTAGGTGCCGGCGGTGCTTCGACCACCTCTTCGTCACTTCCGCCTTCCTCCCAACTGTCTTCGGCCAGATCGAGTGGTGTAACTTCCTCAAGCTCTGCATCGAGCGACACGCCGGATTTCTCATTGCCCTTTTTCAGGGCCAAAGGTTCGAGCGCGTCATAGAGATTGCCTAGGCCTTCGCCATGCTCGGCCGAAATTGGCAGCGGTGTGCCGAGGCCCAGCGAGAAACCTTCCTGGGCTGCATCGAGGCTGGCGCGACCTTCCGCCTTGTTGGCGATGAGGATGACGGGCTTCTTCGATTTACGCACGACGCGGGCAAAATGCTCGTCTATCGGCGTGATGCCAGCGCGCGCATCGAAAACCAGAAGTGTGACGTCCGATTCAGCGATCGCGGCTTCGGTTTGTTGGCGCATGCGCCCTTCCAGGCTGTCATCGACCGCGTCTTCCAGGCCGGCGGTATCGATTATCGTGAAGGAGAGATCACCCAGATGCGCCTCACCATAACGGCGGTCACGCGTCACCCCCGGCGTGTCGTCGACAATAGCGAGACGCTTGCGGATGAGGCGGTTGAAAAGCGTCGACTTCCCCACATTAGGGCGGCCGACGATGGCGACGGTGATGGACATCGTTGGTTCAAACCAGTTGCGGGTTGCGGGCGAAGCGTCGCCCTTTGTTATTTCAACGCGATCAGGTCAGCGTCATCTGACAGCATATAGACCATTTCGTTCGCGACGATCGGCGGCAGATGCGACCGGTCGGGCAGTTCCTGCTTGCCGAGCAACGCGCCGGTATAAGGCGAGATGGAAAGCGCCAGGCCGTTGGAGCCGGTGACAAGTAGTCGGTCGCCGACCAGCACGGGGCCGGACCAATAGATCGGGTCCTCGCGCGTGTCCATGTCCTCGAAGGGCGGCAGCGCAGTCAGCCATTTGATCTTGCCCTCGTCGCGCGTCACGCACACGACCTCGCTTTGCGACGTGATGACATAAATATAATCGCCAGCGGCCCAGGGCATCTGCGTGCCGCCCAGATCCTTATCCCAGTAACGCTCGCCGCGGCGAATCTCGATTGCGGCCATGACACCGCCATTGCCGATGGCGATAACGCGGTCACGGTCGATGACCGGCCTGCCGCGAATGTCAGTAAGTGCCGCGACCGAGGAGGTGCGCGCTTTGCCGGCAAGGCTGTCAGTCCACAGCGAATGACCGTTCACCACGTCAAAGGCAAGAAGTTCACCCGACGTGTAGGCAGCGACGACGACATTGCCAAATACGGTGGGCGTGGAACCGCCCAGAAGACCGGCTGCCTCCTCGACACCAGCATTCGACCATAGGCGGCGTCCATCATCGACGGCGAAGGCGACCAACTGGTTGTCGATTGTCGTTGCAAAGACGCGACCGT
>CAYOYT010000210.1:3273-5200 GCA_964408245.1 uncultured Dongia sp.
TCACTCACAGCCGGTGCTGCGCGCATGGGCGCTGGAGCCTTCGCTTCCCAGAAGAAATCGCCGGTCTTGGCATCGAGTGCATAGACCTTGGCGTAGGGCGTCGTGACGAAGATCTTGCCTTCAGCCACAGCCATGCCGCCACCGAAGAGATCGTCATCCTCATCCTCTGGCGTAAAGTCCGCCTGCCATATGCGCTGGCCGGTATTCGCGTCGAAGGCGCGCACCAGTGCCTCGGCGTCGAGCGTGTAAATAATGCCGTCGGCAACCACCGGTTCAGCGAGCAGGCGGTTGGCGGAATCAGCAGCTGAGCCGATATCGGCCGACCATACTTCCGAAAGCACGTCCGAGCTTGCCTGTAGATGGTACATCGCATGGGCTTGGTTGCCGCCGACCTGCGCCCAATCCTTGTTGATGTAAGGCTTGGGCAATCGCACCGCCATTTCGTCGAGCGTCGGATCGGCGGCGTTCTGGCTGCTCATTTGCAGGACCGAAACGCGGTCACCCGGCAATGGCACTTTGGTCTTATCGCAAGCGGCAAGCAGTGACACGGCAGATAAGCATAGTAACGTGGCGACACGCCGGGCGGTCGCGAAACCGGTCACGCAGATATCGGATCGGGTGCCGCTCTTCACCATCATTTCCTCGAAACTGTCCTTTGGCATGGCCTGTCGCCGGGTTTTTCGCTTAACCGGCCAGTCGGTCGAGCATGATGGCGACACGGTCTCGCAGATTGGTCGGCACCCTGGTCGGGCCCGCTTCTGTCGCCTTCTTTAGCTCTTCATCGAGCTTGGTGAAAATTTCCTTCGCTTTCGCCTTATCGCCACTGGCATAGGCAGCAAGCCCAGTGATTTCGGCAGCTGAAAGCCGATAAGCTTGGCCATCGCCCACAAGTGGGGTCGCTAATGCTGCCGCGGCATCGGCCTTACCGAGATCAAGGGCAATGTACCCCCCCATGAGTGCCGCGGCATTCCTGAGCGGGGCGTCAAGTTCGGCGTCATTTGCCATCTCGGTCAACAATTCCAGCGCTTTCGCCTTATCGTCTACCTTGATTGTCGCATGCACCAGATCGAAGCGCGCGAGGCCCGCGAAAGGGCCGTCTGCATGAACGAGCGTTCCCAGCACTTCCCCAGCAGCCTTGGGATCCTGCTCGGCGCGCTGCAGCGCCTGTAGATATTCGACCCCCGCCTTTTCGCGGGCGTTGCGCTCATAAATTTCCCAGCCGGTGACGCCGGCGGTGGCGAGAATGATCAGCACGGCGACGCCGTAAATCACGTTCTGGTATCTAGCCCATAAGGCAGCAGCACTATCTCGCCGCAGATCCTCATCGACTTCTTCAAATATATCAGCCACTTATAACCCCTGGACCCTGTCCGGTATCTTTATCAGCACCCGGCTTTCAAACGGCCGGACCCTGAATTGTGCGCTAACATACAGGCAAGCCCTGCGCCTTGCCAACCGAGCCTTTTTCACAGCTTTCAGAAGGCTTTCAAGGTGTTGGAACGGGAATTGCTTAGTTCCGGTCAGATAGGTTTTTGTCGTCAAGGATCGGAGATGACCCGGATGTGGATGAAGCTTGGCCGCGGCATGGTTGTAAGGGTGACTGGGATGGTGCTCGCTCAGACCTTGGCCGGTTGCACCACGACCACCATTCCCAGTTGGATTTCCGGCACAACGGCGTATGCCGCGGTCGAGGGAGTCTCGCTCAACCAGACGGGCAAGACGGCCTCCGATCATTTGGCCTCGCTCGCGACGGGTGACGATTGCTCGATCCTCGATTACACCAAGACCGGCAAATACTGCCGAACAGCGGCCGAAATGGCGCAGGAACAGGCCGAAAAGAACCGCCCCTATCCCGGCTATTGCTACCGTCAGCGCGCCAGCGTCGTCTGCTATAAAACGCGCGATTACAATGCCACCGACCCGGTTG